>CAMCJW010000019.1 GCA_945875195.1 Chitinophaga pinensis
AGTTTAATATCTTCTAATGCTTGCTGTAAACTCAGCTTGTATTTGGTCTCAATTTCTTCTCTGATTAAACGCAAGGTATAACCATCGGCAATAGAAGAATTGTAATAGTATTTGTGGATGTAGCCACCAAATAAGGATTTTGAATTAAAGTCTGTTCCAAGTAGCGGAGTTCCTGTCAATCCAATTTTTATTGCATTCGTATCCGATTCATGCAGGTTTGCCAAAAAGCTACCCTTGGGATTATAACTTCTATGTACTTCATCCAGAAAGTAAACACGTTGGATATTTACGTTGTAATCATTATTTCTAATTACATCAGTATCATTTTCAAATTTTTGAATGTTAACGACCGTAATTTCAGCTTTACCTGAATTGTTGTGAATGACACTGGTTGACTTAATATCACGAGAAAATTCTTCCCTGGAATTGATATTATGCACCACAAGCCCTCTACTCTTAAATTCTCTTCCTGCCTGTATTAACAAGTCAATACGGTCTACAATAAAATAAAACTTTGGTACAACTCCCTTCGATTGAAAATAATCTGTAAGGTACTTAACGCTGTAATATGCCAATGCCGTTTTACCGCTACCCTGTGTATGCCAAATGATCCCTTTTTTAACTCCCTCTTCTAATTTATTCTCAATGGCTTTGGTTGCAAACATCTGCGGATAACGCATGATGTGCTTTTGAAGCCCATTATTTCCCTTCACGTAAGCTAATCCGTATTGCAATAAAAAGGATAATCGTTCACGTTGGAACAGTGAAGTACAAATTCTATTGGTAGGTGTATCGGGTTTTTTATTGGTACTAAATTCTTCGGAATGTTTAATTCCTACTAAATTGGTGTCTTTTAAAATAGCTGTTTCAATGTCATCGGGTATATCAGTTAATAATTTAGCCAGGTCAAAATTTTCCTCTTCCCTAAAGTAATTAAATCCTGGTTTCTGGTATGATGCTGTGGCATAAAATGCTCCTTCAATAGGTAATGGTGAGTTGTTGTCATACTTCATGTTATTGGAGAAAACCATTAACTGTGTAAGGTTTACAAACTTTCTGAATTTCTTATTCTCGAATCGAGTTTGAATGCGTTTATGTTCTGCTAAAACTCCATCTTGGTTATTAGGTTTCTTCACCTCAATAAAAGCCAATGGCATTCCATTAATCAGAAGAATGATATCGGGACGAAATTCATCATCATCTTTTTTATAGGTGAGTTCAGTAACTACATTGAATGTGTTGTTGTTGAAATTTTCGAAGTCAATAATTCTTGTTCCAGATGTTGCAGTAAGCTTTTCATAAAACACTTTCCCTAAATCCTCATTTTCCAAACTTAAAGAAACTTCATCGTACAGTCGCTTTACATCCCCATCGGTAAAATCAGGATTGATGTGTTTGATGCTTTTATTGAAAATATTGGTAAAAATATTTGTTGTTTCATCCCACGATTGCCCTTTCAACGATAGGTACTCAAAACCCAACCGCACTAAGTGCAGTATAGTTGGGATTTTTACTCTGCTATTTTCGTTAAAAGCCATTTTGATTGGTTTTTTTAGTCAAATACATTTGTAAAGCCTCATTAATATATGGCTCATCGCCATACTCATTTTCAATTTTCTGATTCAGCAGCTGTATTTGCATTTCTTTATAATCTAGATCAAATAGTTCCGATAAGCCATCTAGCATGTGAGATTGAAGTTGTCTTTCTCCATTTTCAATTTTGCTAAGCATCGAAATATCAATCCCTAATTTATCAGCAACAATTTTCAAAGAATACTTTTTCTCTTTGCGCAAATCATGAATATACGTTCCAAACTCAATCGGCTTTTCCATTTCAATTATTATTAGAATCTTCAAAATTTGACAAACTAGTCAAAAATAGGGAAATAATATCGTTTACTCAAACCAATAATTGAAATTTTCCTGCCATTTAAGGTCGAAATGAGTAATACTACGGAACCACATAGTAAAAAAAAAGCCCCCAATAAATTGAGGGCTATTTAGCCTATGAAACGCACACCCTCTACCCCTAGGGAATGTGCTTGGCAAAAGTAATGGTTAAAAGTACCTAAAACAAAAAAAGCTTCGCAAATTGCGAAGCTTTTTTGTTTGTGATCCCACTGGGACTCGAACCCAGGACCCCTACATTAAAAGTGTAATGCTCTACCAACTGAGCTATAGAATCGTGTTATGGTTTGTAACTATAACGGGGTGCAAAGATATAATTTCCTGTTTATTGAACAAATCTTTTCTCAAATATTCTATTGTATTGCATTACCTGCTTGAAAACCAATAGAAATAAATATCTCAATTTTCTTTAAACACCAATGCCTCTCCAAATATTTCGGCCATTTCGTCTATGGTTATGGCCTCGTCTAAACTAAAATCTCCAATTTTTGTGCGGCACAAACTTTCCAAATAGGCACCATTGTTTAATGCCTTTCCAAAATCTCTGGCCAACGACCTAATATAGGTTCCTTTGCTACATGCTATTTCAAAGCCTATATAGGGTAAATGAATATGTGTTATGGTGAATTTATCTACCCGCACTTTGCGAGATGGCAATTCAACTGTTGAGCCTGCTCTGGCCATTTGATATGCCCTTACCCCATCCTTCTTAATGGCAGAAAACAAGGGTGGTATTTGTTCTAATTCGCCTACAAGCGATTGAGCTGCTGCTTCAATCATTTGAGGATTAATATGATCAATGGAAAACATTTGGTCAATCTCTGTTTCTTTGTCCATACTGGGCCTGGTTGCGCCTAAAAAAAACTCACCGGTATAAATTTTAGGCATGCCCATGTATTTCTCAATGTTCTTTGTTTCTTTTCCAATGCAAACAATGAGTAGTCCGGTTGCCAATGGGTCTAGTGTACCTGCATGACCAACCTTTACCTTTATTTTAGGCAATAGTTTGATAGTTTGGTTTCGCTTAATTTTGCGAATAACAAAGCGTTGAATTTTCTTGGTAACGTCGAAGCTAGTCCATTTATAAGGTTTATAAACCCTAAGTACACTGCCCTTTTCTAAATTGAGTAAATCTGTCACAAACGCAAATTACACCATTTGTAGGTTATAACCCATAAAATACAATACTAAAATAATGGTACCAACCACAATTCTATACCACCCAAAAATCTTGAAACCATTTTTAGTAAGGTAGCTGATGAAGCCTTTAATAGCAATTAAGGCAACAATAAAAGCAACCACATTTCCTATTAACAACAAAGGCAGATTATCACTGGTAAAACCTACCTCCTTGTGAAACTTTAACATTTTATAAGCAGTTGCTGCAAACATGGTAGGCACTGCCAAAAAGAAGGAGAATTCTGCAGCGGCCTTTCTGCCCATTTTTTGGCTCAAACCGCCAATAATGGTGGCTGCAGAGCGCGAAACACCGGGAATCATGGCTATTACCTGAAAAAATCCTATGGTTAAAGCTTTTTTGTATGTTACCTCATCCTCCTCTTTTTGCTTGAACCATTTGTCGACAAAAAGCAAAACAATACCACCCAACAGTAAAGTAATGGCAACCACCACCACATTTTCGAGCAAGGAATCAATGAAATCATTCAATAAAAAACCGAGCACAGCGGCGGGTAGAAAGGCTACAGCTAATTTAAAATAGAAGTCAAGGGTTTGAAAAAACCGCTTCCAATACAAAACAATCACAGATAAAATTGCGCCAAACTGAATGGCTACGGTAAACATTTTTACAAAATCATTTGAGGCTATACCCATGATGGAGGAAGCAATGATCATGTGACCTGTTGAGGAAACAGGCAAATACTCAGTAATTCCCTCAACAATTGCGAGAATTATAGCTTGAAAAAAATCCATAAATTAGTTTTGGTTCGAACCTAAAAATTAGTCTTTAGGCCTGCGAATGATGGCAAAAATTTCAATAACAAAGCCCAATAAAACCACAATTGGCGCTAAGGTAACCTTGCGAAAATCGAAAATA
This sequence comes from Chitinophaga pinensis, assembly GCA_945875195.1. Taxonomy (GTDB): domain Bacteria; phylum Bacteroidota; class Bacteroidia; order UKL13-3; family UKL13-3; genus B1. Next base: position 3,965 of record CAMCJW010000019.1, read on the forward strand.
TCTTCGGTGCCATACATCAACACAAAGCCAATAAAGATTACTACAAGACCGGCAATCATTAAGGTATAGTTCTCTTTACCAAATGCAAATTCCTTTTCTGCGTTCTCTACTTTTTTGATTTTTTCTTTACTCATGGCTGCAATATAAATAATATTTATTTCTTAATAAAATTGATAGAGAAATTGTTATGAAATTACTAACCAAAACTCAATTTAGTATTTTTTAGTTAATTATAATTTTAAAATAATTAGGAGAGGCATCCTTAATGTTAACTTTAAGAATATAAATTCCACTAATCTGGTTTTTTGAAATCAAAAAACATTTACCGACTTGAATTAAATCTTCAACAAAAACACCCTGTATATCAAGCAAACTTACCTGAGTTATTTGTTCAACTAAATCAAAGCAAACTTCCTCTCTTGCAGGATTTGGATAAGGAATTAATTGTGGAATATTTGGAATTATAGGTTCTTTAACATTTGTATATGGTTCATTGAAATTTTGATTATAAATAGTCTTAATTTCAATTGTATCAAATGAATTTAAATATATAGTGCTTTCAGAATAGTCAATTTTACAGGTACTATGAGGGTAATTTTCTATTTTAAGACTATCTATTACTTCACCTTTTCTATTAATATTTAATGCAAAATAATAAGATTGTGAACTATTTTGATTACTAACACCGAATAAGGTGAAAATAGTATCTACTAATGGATTTTTAGCCATAAATACAATAGTAAGTAAACTATCGTTTCCGTTTGATGGATAAAAGTAATTAATTTGAAAAGAGTCCTTAACATTAAGGCTACTATCAAAATTATAAAGATATCTAATCGATGTTCTTGAAAAAATTGTTCCTTTTTGATTTGTATTTTGAATTACTTTTATTGCAAAAAAATCATTGTTGATTGTCTTAATAAAAGTTTCTGGAATACTAAAAATTTTATCTTTTTCTGAATTAGCTTTGGATCTTATTATATCTAAATTCAAATCTAAAGTTAATTCTTTCATTACCCTATAACTCGAGTCTTTAAAAAAAGCACCAGATTGACTACAATACAGTCTACCAAGATTAGAATCAGAATAAATGTTATAATTATAATTTCCATAATACTTTTCATTTTCAAATATCCTTAAATTCTTAACATCTCCAACTGTATCCATCTTTGCAATTATACCTCTTGAAACAAAAACACTACTTGTTGTATCAGCTGAACCATTTAACGGAAAAAAAGCAGCCCCGCACAAATATAAATTACCCTGAAAGTAACTAACGCTGCTAATTATTAAATCATCATGTTTTCGTATAATGATTGGCTTTCTATACAACAGTTTACCATTTTTAGTAAACTTATAAACATAGCTAGTTACTCTATTAATATCGGGTTGATTTAATGCTGTATTTGAATTTTCATTTGTAACAAAAACATATAAATTACCTAATTCATCAGTAGTTAAATTTGAAGTAAAAATGTAATTATTAACAATTTGTGTATCCAAATAAATTTCATTAAAAATGATTAATTTTTGCCATTCTGGCTCCATACAAGAATCTAGTTTTGCAACTAATAACCAAGCTGGAGAGGTTTCGGTAAAATTTTTTGGATATGCTAATCCAGAAACAAATACCCCATTGGGAGAAGATAAACATTCAAAAATATTTAAATTTAATTTGGTTTTTATAATTTTTGATCCATATTCACTTAGGTCACTTTTAACCCAACTAATTCTATCTGAACCAGCAGATGTTACAAGAAAATTTGAATCTCTGGTTAAAGACAATGTACTATTTGGATTAGGCCTAATTGATAATTTAAGTTGCTGTCCTGCTGCACAAATAGGAATTACAAAAAAAATAAATAAATTTAGTATAAATCGCATTACTTATAGAATTAATCCAATTTGATAAATTTTTGTGTAAATGTTTGGCCTATCTTATCTATTAAAATTAATTGATGAAGTCCACTGTTTAAGTTTGAAATATCTATTTCTTTACCATTATAAAAATCATTAAGAATGATTTTCCCGTTAACAGTTAAAATTTGAAATTCAGATCCTTCAAAATTATTTGGTAAATAAATACTTTCCTTTGCTGGATTAGGAATTATTAAAATATTATGATTCAGCTTATTTGATTTAGTAACATTATCTAAAGAGGTATTAAGGCTTTCTGCACATTCATTGATTTTTGTTATTAATTCACCTGCCCTGTATGAAACCGCAGTATATAAATTTGAAAGCGATTGAAAATATTCAATATCTTTTTGACTAAAATTACTCAAATTACCTTCATTAAAAAAATGATTTGCAATTTTCAATAAAAAAAATTTATTTAAAAAATAATAGGAATCTTCATCTTCAATGGTGATCTGATTTAGTATTGTTAATGCTGAATCAAATACTCCATCATCTAAATAAAGTTCTGCTAACCATAATTTTGATTGAACAGTCCCTTCATTTTTAAGAAAATCATATAATTTTACATCATTGTTTTCTTCTAAAATTACCATTAATGCTTCATTGTTTAATGATTGAATATTACTTTTTAAAAAATTTATATTGCTAATAATTGTATCATTATCGATTGAAGGAGTTAAACTATTCATTAATGTTAAGGCAATATCCTTTTTATCTATCACCTCACCAAAACTCAAATCATTAATGGCACAAGTGTTCGCTCTTTTATCGAAATCTGAATAATTACTTTTAATTGTATTCACAAAAATTGGTTCTCGATATAGTGGAAATGTAGGATTTATACCTCCAGGTGAATTAAAATAATAATATTTAAATGTTGAATGTGGAGCAGCAACGGAAAAATCGCAATCTTGGGGAAAACTGTTATTGCAAGTTTGAGAAAATACATTTCCAGGCAAATAAACTCCATTAACATCATTGGGGAAAAGTGCGCCCTGATCTGACAAACCCATTTTATTGATTGGAATTGCTGAATTATTTACAGTAGAATAGAAATTTAAGGATGAAGGAAGCGTTGTATAAAACTCATTACATTTAAGTTGTAATCCTTTATTATCATCTGTTATAAATACACCTCTACAATTATTAAAAACGTTTTTTCTTAAAATATTTCCGTTATCACCGGAAGAGGTTATTGTAATAGCCTTGGATAAATGACCCTGCCCCAAATATGAAGCACCATAATTGTTAAATTTATTATCCTTAATATCAAAACCTGTCGATTTATCTATTTTTATACCAGTAGCAATGCCAGAAGTTTGGCAATTAAAAGTATTTCCTTTAATTTGGGTTATTTCAAGGCCACGTAGGAGTATCGAAAGCTCGCAAGATTCAAACGTACAATTTCTTACATTTAAATATCCTCTTACACTTCCAAAAAATGCACCAGTATATACACCGTATTCTAAATCCTCAAAATAACAATTATCAATATTAATACCTGTTTGAAATGCATAAATCCCACTTGACCCTGATAAAGGATCGTTGATTGAATTATAAAAACTACAATTATAAACAGAAATTCCATGAAAATTTGTTGCACTAATTGCTGTAGTTCCATTAACATAATTAATATCTGAATATGGGGTATTGGTAAATTCACTATTCTTAATGATTGCTAAGGTAGGAATAGATTTTAAATTAAAAGAATTTTGATGACTAAAAACAACTCCATGCTGTCGATATCCTGATAAAGTTGAATTATTAACATATACAATACCTCCATCATTAGAATGGATTGCATTGAAAGAATTATAAATTTCACCGCCATCAACTATCAATATCCCATTGGTATTTGAATTACCCCAAGGATAACCACTAAAAATTGCACCAACTCCAGGAGGTCGAACATTAGGAATTCCTTGAATATATATTCCATAAAATCTTTTATAAAAATTTGGAACATTTGGATCAGAATTATCATAATCTACCACACCATTAATAATTAATTTTGCACTTGGATTAACTATTATTTGTTTCATTGATTTTAATTTCACCAAAACGCCTTGTGGTATAATTACTGTAGTTAGAGGTTTAATAATAACATTTCCTAAATAGGTGGTTGAGCCCAATGAAATAACTCCATTTGGAGAGTCGAGAATTAAATCTTGGGATTTACAAAGAAAGAAAGAAAGAAAGAAAGAAAGAAAGAAGGAAATTTTAACTGAATTTTTCATGGCTCTTATTATTGATTTAATCAAAAGTAGTAAAATAAATTTAAAATGCAAGACCTTCAATATAAATCTTCTAAACGTGCAAAAAGGTATTTTCGTGTGCTTAAGAAACTGCTGGTGATACTAATGATTAAGCCTACCAACAATAACACTATATCCATATAAAGCAACATGCTGCTGTGGCTAAATTCTGCCCATTCTGGAATCCAATTGGGTATTATTTGGTTCAAACCGAATAATAAAAAAAGGGTAATGAGCCAACCATAAAATCCGTTTTTGATAGATTGCAAAATGAATGGCTTGGTAATAAACCAGTTGGTGGCACCTACCAATTGCATGCTTTTGATTAAAAAACGTTGGGCATATAAATTGAGCTTAACGGTGTTGTGAATGAGCACTACCGCAATCATTCCAAAAACAGTGGCCAAGCCAAATAATACCAAACTTATAATTTGTAAATTCTTTTGTGCCGTATCAAAAGCACTTCGTTGGTAATTAACCTCGCTTACTTTGCTCAATCCTTTTAAAAAAGATTCTACTTTAATCAACTCATTGGCTTGGTTAAAATTTTCTTTTACCTTTACCTGAAACGAGCCCATTAAGGGATTATAGCCTAAGAAATTAACAAAATCTTGCCCCAACTCATTGCTAAAATCATTGGCAGCTTGCTCTTTGGAAATATAAACTAGGTTTTTTAAGAAGGGTTGTTGTTGAATTTGTTGATGAATTTGTGCAACCTCAACTTCACTGATATTGGGTTGCAAAAACACATTTACCACCATGTTTTCTTTTAAATAGGTTTCCATGTGTTTTCCGCCAATTACCAGAAAACCAAATAGCCCCAACATCAATAAAACCATTGAAATACTTAGTACCGAAGAGAGGTAACTAAATTTCTTTTTGCGTTTAATAGGTTCACTCACTGAATTTCTTTGCTTTAGATTACAAATTTAAAAATGAAATATACCCTATCAAGATTTATTAAGTCACATCTTTGGAAAAGCCTCAGGATACGTCTAATTTTGAGGACTATATTATAAGATAGCTAGAGTTTGAAAAATAGTTTATTTTCGGCCGATACTATACCATTGAAGAGATTTTACAAGGAATGAGCAAAGAATACAACCACAAAGAAATTGAAGCCAGGTGGCAAAAATATTGGGCTGATCACAAGATTTACCAAGTGAATGAAGACCTCCAAAAACCGAAGTATTATGTGCTAGACATGTTTCCATATCCTAGTGGGGCAGGTTTACATGTTGGGCATCCATTGGGCTATATAGCAAGTGATATTTACAGTAGGTACAAGCGTTTAAAGGGTTTTAATGTATTGCATCCAATGGGTTATGATGCCTTTGGTTTACCTGCTGAACAATATGCCATACAAACTGGTCAGCACCCTGCCATTACCACCGAACAAAATATAAAAAGATACAGGGAGCAATTAGATAAAATTGGCTTTAGTTATGATTGGAGTAGAGAAGTGAGAACCTCTGACCCTAATTACTATAAATGGACCCAGTGGATTTTTATCCAATTGTTCAATAGTTGGTATAACCCAAATTCTAATAAAGCTGAACCTATTGAAACCTTGATAGATTTGTTTGAAACAGATGGGTTTAAGGGCAGCGATGACCATATTTTAACGGGAGGAATGGAATTTGATTATCCTGCATTTACCTCAGAACAATGGAAAAAATTTAATGAAGTAAACCGCCAAAAAATATTGCTTGGATTTAGGTTAGCTTATTTAAGCGAAGCATACGTAAATTGGTGTCCTGCCATGGGTACCGTTTTAAGCAACGATGAAGTGAAAGATGGGGTGAGTGAAAGAGGTGGCTACCCCGTTGAAAGAAAATTAATGAACCAATGGAGTTTGAGGATTACAGCATACTCCGAGCGGTTGTTACAGGATTTAGATAACCTTGATTGGACCGAAAGTTTAAAAGAATCGCAGAGGAATTGGATTGGCAAATCGCAAGGGGCCAGTATTTTGTTTAGTATCCAAGATCAGCCGTTCAATATAGAGGTTTTTACTACCAGACCAGATACCATTTTTGGGGTGAGCTTTTTGGCCATTGCTCCAGAACATGAAATGCTAGAACAGCTAGTTACGCCTGAGAGAATTGATGACGTTATGGCCTATGTGGAAGCCGCAAAAAATAGAAGTGAAAGAGACCGCCAATCGGACGTAAAAAAGGTGAGTGGAGAATTTACTGGTGCTTTTGCGCTTCATCCATTTACAGGTCAAGAAGTACCTATTTGGGTAGCAGATTATGTACTTGGGGGATATGGAACTGGTGCCGTTATGGGCGTGCCAGCGCACGATGCCAGAGACCATAGTTTTGCATTACATTTTAAGCTTCCTATTCTTCAGGTTATTGATGGCGGCTCCAACCATAATTATTCAGAGAGTTCATTCGATGCCAAAGAGGGAAACTGTGTTAATTCAAGTTTCTTAGATGGTTTGGGAGTAAAAAAGGCTATTAAAAAAGCCATTCAAGAAATAGAAGGCAGGGGCATTGGAAAAGGCAAAACAAATTTCAGGTTAAGAGATGCCATTTTTGGCAGGCAAAGGTATTGGGGCGAACCTATTCCTATTTATTACAAAGATGGCATTCCCTATCCAGTGGATGAAAAAGACTTGCCTGTTGTTTTGCCTGAAATTGACACCTTTTTACCTACCGAAACTGGCGAACCACCTCTAGGTAGAGCTAGCAATTGGAAATACAAAGGTGAGTATGATTATGAACTTTCAACCATGCCAGGTTGGGCTGGTAGCAGTTGGTATTTTTTAAGGTACATGGATCCTGCCAATTCAACCATGATGTTGAGTAAGGATAAGGCCAATTATTGGCAACAAGTAGATTTATACTTAGGAGGCAGTGAGCATGCAACAGGACATTTATTGTATGTAAGGTTTTGGACAAAGTTTTTATTCGACTTGGGTTTGATACCTATGAATGAGCCGGCTAAAAAGCTGATCAATCAGGGGATGATACAAGGAAGAAGTAACTTTGTGTTTAGGGTGGATTGCTTCAAAGGTAAAAACAAGGAATTAAGTTTCTTTGCTTCTAAAAACTACCTAGATTCAAATGAAAACATCAAAAACATTCCCATTTTGTTTGAACAATTTAACAAACAAAACAATAGTCAAATTGGATTAGATTTTACCAAGATCAATGTAGTGAAGCTCAATGTAGATGTAAATTTGGTAGAAAATGATGTACTCAATTTAGCTAATTTTAAAACATGGCGAACCGATTTTGCTGATGCTATTTTTGCCCTAGAAGACGGAAAATACCATTGCACTTGGGAGGTAGAAAAAATGTCGAAGTCGAAATGGAATGTGGTTACACCAGATTTTATCATCGACCAATACGGAGCGGATACTTTACGTATGTACGAAATGTTTTTAGGTCCATTGGAGCAAAGCAAGCCTTGGAACACCCAAGGAATTGAAGGCGTACAGCGTTTCTTACGTAAACTGTGGCGCTTATTTTTTGATGCTGAAGGAAACTTAACTATCAGCTTAGAGGCACCTAATAAACAAGAATTAAAAAGCCTGCACAAAACAATCAAAAAAGTTGCAGATGACATTGAAGGATTCTCGTTTAATACCTCTGTGAGTACATTCATGATTTGCGTAAACGAGCTCACCGAATTAAAATGTAATAAGTTAGAAATTCTTAGAGACCTCACCATCATACTTTCACCTTATGCCCCACATATTGCTGAAGAATTATGGTTACAATTGGGACAAAAGGAAAGCATCACGTTTACCAATTATCCGGTTTTTGTTCCCGAATATTTGGTAGAAGATTCTTTTTCTTACCCTATTTCTATCAATGGAAAGCACAGAACCAACATAGAATTTCCTCTAAACATAGACACAAGTGTAATTGAATCTAAAGTGCTTACCGACGAACTAATATTGAAATGGCTAGAAGGTAAAACACCAAAAAAAATAATTGTTGTAAAAGGAAAAATTGTTAATTTGGTAGTATAGTTTGGTCCTTGGTCTAAAGCGTCACCCTGAGCCTGCCGAATGGAGCGTCACCCTGAGCTTGTCGAAGGGTAATTAATAGAATATGGAAAATAAAATTGATAGTAAATATGTGATTGAAATAATAATAAGGCTTGTCTTATTATTTGCGGTGCTTTTCTATTGCTTCGAAATCATTCTGCCATTCATAATGCCAGCGCTTTGGGGAATTATTTTGGCTGTTTCGTTGAACCCAATACAGGAGTTTTTTGAAACTCGATTTAAAATGAAACCAACCCTAGCCGCAATCATTATTACATTGCTCATGCTATCCATTGTATTGGTTCCTTCTATTATATTCTTTGGTTCAGCCATTGATATTATTTTGGAATGGAAATCACATTTTGAGTTAGGTAGTTTTGTGATGCCAGAGGTGCCAAAGTTCATTGAAAATCTACCAATAATTGGAAAAAAAATTCATGAGTTTTTTAGCCATTTGAATGAAAATTTAGAGGCATTGATCATTAAAAACCAATCAAAAATTATTGAAATATTTAAGTCGATTATTGGCATTGTTGTTGGAACAGGCGTGAGTTTATTACAATTTGTTTTCTGCATTATTTTATCGGGTGTGTTTTTAGCCATTGGTGATAGAGACAAATTTTCTGGAGAAGTATTCAACCGCATTATTGGCCAAGATGGTAGTAACTATATTGAGTTAATTGTGCAAACTATTAGAAGTGTTGTAAAAGGTGTTCTAGGAGTTGCCATTATACAGGCTATACTAGCAGGCATTGGCTTGTTTTTAGCTGGGGTACCTTATGCACCAATATGGACACTCCTCTGCTTAATTTTGGCTATCGTACAAATTGGTCCGGGACCTATTTTAATTGGCTCAATTATCTACTTATTTAATGTAGAATCTACCTTATTTGCCTCTTTATGGACAATCTACTTTGTTGGGGTTGCCATTTCTGATAATATCTTGAAACCAATTTTACTGGGAAGGGGCGCTCATGTGCCAATGCTTGTAATTTTTTTAGGTGTTATCGGCGGATTTTTACTCTCTGGATTTATTGGGTTATTTACGGGTGCTATTGTTCTTTCTATAGGATACAAGCTATTTCTGTTTTGGTTAAAATCCGATACCCAAGATTTACAAACCATATTAGCAGAAAATAAAGTAGAAGATAAAACAGAAAATATTGCGCCAAAGCCAAACTAGTTAAAAAAGATACCTGGCCTCCATTTTACCCGTATGAATGATAGGCGCTAAGCCAGACTTTCTGCCATCATAGCTCATATTAATTTGTAAATTTTGTCCTATTCTTTGTTGAAAATTGATGCCCCATAATTGGTTATTTCCGGTGCTCAAACCCTGCAACATATCATAGGCCAATGGACTGCTTACATTGCCTTTAAATTGAACTTGGTACAAACTGTATTTAAAAGAAATAACACCTATTTTAACAAATGAATACCTCAGTTCAGCACCCATTTCATCTACCTTACTTTTATCTCCGCCTAATTCTGATAAGTTTACAGATTCGGAATAGGTATAATTAATGCCAACCCGCCATTTCTGTTGAAATTGATACGTGAGTTTAGGCTTCAATTCTTGGTAGGTATATTGGTAATTGTTCTGACTAAAATACTCAGAGCTATATGCATTTTTTCCTTGATTTACTGCTGCTGCCAACGACCAATTTGCACTTAAATTGAATCTTGCCCCAAGGCTATATTCCATTTTATTTCTGCTTTCAAATCCATTGGTCTGAAGGCTTTTGTTTTGTTGTTGGTTCAAACCGAAATCTAGACCATATTTGGGATTATTGCGGTTAAAAAACAAGGTATTCCTGAACAAAGAATTTAAACTAATTAAGCTACTATCTGCCAATTGAAAATTAACAGCATTGGCAAATACATTGGATTGGTTCAACAATACTTTCCTTTCAATACGCATGGCTGCTTGGTCGCTAAAACGATTAAAGAATGCCTTCCAACCAGTGGCCCTCCTATTCGAAAATGTATTGATGTTGAGGGTTTGACTAAACTGTGTATTGTTAACTTTTATCAAGCTTGTTGAAGGTAAAAATACTTTAATGAAATTGGCAATATTCTTATCTGCGAATGAGGCCAATTGAAATTCATTTAACTGTTGAAATCCATCTTCATTGAAATCTTTCCAAACATATACACCCAGGCCTGCGGCAACTTCCACATATTGAAAGTCTCTGCGGAGTTCATTGCCCGACCCTAATTGCACATAAGTATTGGCTGTTACAAAACGCTTAAAAAAACTGTAATCATACGTTATCCTACTCAATAAAGTTTGCTCTGGTTTTAAATTATTAACTGCAGAATCTAATAACCTAAAATCTCTGTATGAAACATCTACATTCAATTTATTGAAGTTCTTTTGCAACAAGCCAATTCCAGCTTTGGCCTCTTTGGCTAAAGTATGGTCATAAAATACAGCAACATTTGCCAACTGATCTAAACGAACATTAAATTCTGTAAAATAAGAGAACCTTGTACTATCATTACTGCGCAAAAACAAACCCATTTGCTGGTAACTAAAACTACCTGTTAACAAGCTATCTCCTTTATTGCGAAAGGCACTATTCTCTGCCAATATTTTAGCGCCAACATTCACCTTTTTTGCAACCCTGGTATAAACTAAATTTAAATTCTTTACCTCATTTCCATAAGCCAATAAAGAAGTAGATTCCTTTTGTTTGCCACTCAAATATTCAAAAGTACCCAATACTTTATTTTTTGTATTGTAAAGGTTTACGCCAAACATATTCCTATATCCAACAAAGCTTCCAGCACCCTCATTGTAGTAACCCAATTGATAATAAATGGAGCCATTATTTTTATGGTTGTATACCATGCGCCAGTTTAAAATATGTTCTAACTTACCAGCATTTGGTTCAGCATTATTGTTTAGCTGCCTGTTCCAAATCCTGTTAAATTCAACATTTCTGTACCTTTCAATATACCTAAAATTTAGGTCGGTATATTCATAATTAACGGTGCTTTGAATAGTTGCTATTTGCGGGATTATGGTAAAACTATTTTTAGATTCAACTTTAATGGCATAACCAACATCATCACTCTTATTTAATTCACTGTACAAATTTTTATCATAAACACTTCGTCCCAATTCAACAGTTAAATTGTGTTCCGGTTTGAACCTAAATTGCGTCCCAATATTTAGCAATTGAAGTCTATTAGGTGCTATCAATTGTACATAAGGCTCAAAGTCGCCTTGAGGAATTCCAGCAATGGGTGCAACCCACAAAAACACCCGCCCATTTGCACCACTGGCACCTTGTTTGTAATTGCCTTTGTTTACCCCAACATAGGAAAATCTCACCTCATAAAAAACGCTATCAAGGGAAGCATCTGTGGTATGCACATACACCCCAGCAAAACCCAATGTATCCAATTTTCTATAAAGAATTTTCTTGGTATTAAAAGGTACTACTTTGGTTTCACCCAAATATTTTGCCTGAGCCAAATCATCACCTGCATTGGCCAAAACCAATTTATCTGTATCATTTAAACTTTGTTGAAAGGGCTGATTTTTATTGTCTTGTTCGGTAAAATAATTGAGGTAAACAGATGTTTTTTCGGCATCCCACCGGGTATTTACGCCAAAGAGTGTTCGTGCATAATTTCTATCCGAATATTGAAACTCCACAATGATTCTTGAATACTGCGTAATGAGCCTACGCGCCATAAATACTATTTCACCACTGTTGTAATCAATGGTATAATCGTTTTGCTCTCCCCTAGTTAATTTTTCGCCATCTAAATAAACAGCTTCGGTTCCAGATATAACTATAATAAAAACTTCGCCATTGGGTCCGCTAAGGCGGTACGGACCTTGATTACCCTCTGCACCATTGATAATATTTCTAATAAACCTGCCTCTTGATAAAGCCGCCTGAGCAGCAACTTGCAAGCTTTGTTTTTTAGGTAAGGCAAATTGAGTTTGGGTCATTAAGCCCCTCGATTTTTTATTGTAATTTAAAAAGTAAGAATCAGCAGGCCTTGTCATTAAGTAATCACCTACCACCAATTTATTTTTATTCTTGCTAAATTGAACGTACACCTGGTCAAAGTCTTGTAGTTCTTGGGTATTTCCTTCTGGTTGAATGGGGTTATTTTCATCGCTGATTGTTGCTAAAATATCTACGTCGTTGTTTAACCTTCCTGCTAGCTGAAGGTTGAGATTGGCATTTACAACTGCATTCTGTCCGTTTCCCAAACTTAATCCACGCATGATACTGCCACTGGTTGTTAAACCTTCATTCTTCAGCATAGGATCAAACCCACGCTTACTATAATCATAATTGTATGGATTTACAGATTCCTTAAATTCTGGTTGAATAATATTAGGAGATTTATTCTGATATACCTTGGAAAAGGAATAGTAAACAGCGGCATATTGTATGCTAATGGTTTTGCCTTTGGGGATGTTTAAATTGATGAGCGAATGATGTAAGTAATTTACCCTATAATTTACTCCCTCTATATAATTTAGAATATATACCGTTCCTCTAACCACAATAGATGAGTCTATCAAAATAGAATCTCTATCCAAAATGAAGGTTCGTGTTTTGGTTATTGCATTGTCTTGTGCGCGGGCATTCAAGGCAAAAAAAACAATCACTAGTAGGTATAAATAGCACCTCATTCCAACTCCCTTAACGGTAGCCTTACTATAAAAGTTGTTCCTACCTCAACTTCCGATTCAAATGAAATACTACCGCCACCGCTTTCAATCATGCCTTTTACTATTGGCAAACCTAAGCCCATACCAATTACTTTAGTACTAAAATAAGGCATAAAAATCTTTTCCCTTTCGGCTATTGCTATGCCAGAACCATTGTCTTGAACCTCAATTTGTATAAAGCCATCCAGTTCCATTACCCTCACCTCTACTTTGCCTTTTCTATCCTCAGGTATTGCCTGACAAGCATTTTTAATGAGGTTGGTTAATGTTCTATTTAAGTAACCCGCATCAAACCAAAGTACAACAGCTGTTTTATTTTCAAAGATAATTTCACCATCAAAAACTTGTTGTTGTAAGTGTACAATTTCTTCTACCAATTGCGAAACATATATAGGTTCATACTTGGGAGTGGGCATTTTGGCAAAACTGCTAAACTCCGTTGCCAAATCGCTCAAAGTATCAATTTGCGTAATGAGCGTGCGGGTAACCCTTGCAAAGGTTTCTGGCAATTTTTCACTTTTATCATTCCATGCTCTTTCCAAATGTTGTACGCTCAATTTCATTGGAGTAAGTGGGTTCTTTATTTCATGTGCAATTTGCTTTGCTATGTCGCGCCAGGCTCCTTCGCGTTCACTTTTGGCTAACTTTTCGGCACTCTCCTCAAGTTGATCAATCATTAAATTATATTGTTTCACCAACTCACCAATCTCATCTTTTCTATTCCAATAAATAGGTTCATTTCTCTGCCCAAATGTAGTTTTAGCCATTTGCTGTTGAATGAGCATCAATGGATAAGAAATATTCCGAGAAACAATCCAAGCAATAATTCCAATAACCAAAAACATCAATGCATACAAGTTAATAAACCCAACAATGATGGATGAAATTTCGGTGATTAAATCGGTACTTTGATAGAAATTAGGCAATTGTGCATAGCCAATCAAACTCTTGTTTTTGCCAAAAACGGGTACATAAGCTCCAGTATATTGAAATGTAGCTATCTCTTCATTTTGCAAATACTGCGACTCCTTTAAATTATTTAAATGATAAAAGGCCTTGGCATTCATCAATGGGGCTATAATACCATCATCATATACCTTTTTAATGGTTGAGGTTAACAACTCGCCTCTTGGACTAAAAAAGGTAATATCTGTATTATAAAAATCTGCAATTTGATTAATGCTGGCCTCTGCATCTGTTTGGCGCTTGCTAAAATTTATATCCTGACTTTCATTTTCAATGGCGCTCACCACATTTCTTATTTTCTTTACTAGCTTCTCATTTTGCTTAATAAAATTCTGACTACTTATAAAGTTTATGGTAAAGTAAGCGGTTACTCCAAGTGTGATAAATACAATGAAAACGATACCCAGCTGAATCCTTGTTCTAATTAAACTTAAATCGGTATCCTTTATAATTAAAAATAAATTTACATGCTTGTGGATCCAAATCCAAATGGCATTTTTATCGAGCCAACTCTGCTTGATCCAAGCATTGTTAAACAATAAATACAATAAGATAAAGGCAATGAGTATAAAGGTAAAAAAGGTAAACGACAATGAAAATAAACCAAAAGGCTCATACCAGGCAGCATTTTTTCTGCTAACTACTACAAATAATTGCTCGTTCTCTTTAAACAGTAAATGGTTATATCCGCCATCCTCAAATATTTCACTTTTACCAGCAATATTATTCCATGTAAAGGTAGTGCGGTAGGCAAAATCACCACTCTGACTCAGTAATCGCATATCT
>CAMCJW010000020.1 GCA_945875195.1 Chitinophaga pinensis
TTCTATTCCAATATAAGCATTTTTTACAATGGCACCAGTAATGCTATTTCCGCTCGATCCAGGCAAAATTCTAATGCCTATCCATTGTCCTGGCATCTGCTTATAATCATCGTCTAACCTGCTGCCTTGAAAAACAGCTGGTTTTTCTATAGTACCATTTACAATGATTGTTCCTGCCACCAAAATACAGGATTTGTTGTAATTATGAATTTGTGTACCTGCCTCAATTGTTAGTGTGCAGCCTTTAGGAATTAAAATGGAATCATAAATTACATAGGGTTTATCACTTGTCCAAAGTAAATTACCCGCACTGCAATCAAGCACCTCATTTTGAAAGTAATTGGCATCTTGTGCCCAGGCTACAATATCTACATCCTGCTTGTTGCCATTGGTCTCAAACAATATTTGATCGGTAACAATAAAGGGCGTATTGCTTCCAACTGGGTCTATGTAAGCCTGCACAAAAATATAAATGCTGTCTTCGCCCCTAATTTCAACCTCCTTAAAGTTGGTGCCTGGTTTGCCATCCACATTTAACTTAAAAAGGCCATAAAAATTTCCGGCCAAACTGATATTTGTTTTAACTGCATTTTTATTGGGGTTGCTCACTCTCACTTGTAAGGTTACACTTCTGGGAGAGCCAGGGTTTGAACCCAATTTTGAAAAGATGGTATCAAAAAATACAGTATCCGTAGAAAAATTTAAACTCACCCCGGCTTGAGTGAATGTATCGTTTTTACGGCAACTTTGCAAGGCTATTGCTGTTAAAGCCAATAAAATAAGAAGTTGAAATTTACTTTTCACTGCTACAAATGTAATGTAATTTGGGTTTCATTCCGCATTGGGTTTAACGCACAATTAAGGTTTAGATTGTCTTATTTTTTTTAAAGGAGATTCCGCCTCTTCTTATGATTTGAATGGATTATTAATGCCTGTGGAGAAAAACTATGATAAAGTGGTAGAAATAGAAACCGGACATTTAATCCATAGACTTTATTTTTTAAGAATCACTAATCAAGAAACAAAATAAGTAATTACCAAGTGTTTTGTGAAAGAATAATCAAGAGCATTTGGGTGTTTTATGTGTTTGAACTAAGAGTTACCTTTTTGCCAAATTTAAGTTGGTAACGGGTTCCCATTACTATACTCAAGTTGCGGGGTTCATGTCCGCAGGGAGCGCCGAATACTACAGGGTAACTGTATTCTTTTACGGCATCTGCAATGATCTCATAAGCGGTTTTGCCAAAAGGAACAGTATTGTCTTTCATGTCGCTCATATCGCCAATAACGAGGGCTTCAAGTTTGGCTAATTTACCTGCCCTTTTAAGGCCAATCATCATTCTATCTATGTGGTATAAATACTCATCTAAATCTTCCAAGAACAATATTTTTCCGTCATAATTGAGGTCGCTGGCTGACCCTAAAATTGAATACAAAACAGAGAGATTACCACCAATAATGTTTCCATCAATATCTTCCTCTCTTTGGTTCAAAACGTGTTTAGGAAAGCTTATTTCTTGTGTGCCTACAAACAAAGTTTTGTACAAAAAATCTAAACTTTCTTGGTGAAGTTTTTCCTTTTGCCAATTGATAGGCATTGGTCCGTGCAAAGAGGAATACCCAGTTTTTTTGTAAATGTGTGCATGCAAAACGGTGATGTCGCTATAGCCAACAACCCATTTAGGATTTTCTAAAAACAAATCAAAATTTAGGCCATCAACCATACGCACCGTTCCATAACCACCTCTGGCGCAAAAAATGGCTTTTATTTTTGGGTCGTCCAAGAATTTTTGAAAACTTGCAGCACGTGCTAAATCCGAACCAGCATATTGGTTTTCCTCAGCATAAAGCGAATCTGATAATACTACTTTTAATCCCCAATTCTCAAGAATTGAGATAGCATTTTGCATTTCCACTTTGCTAACTTTCCGAGCGGTGGGGCTTATGCCTACCAAATCTCCTTTTTTGAGTAAATCCATTTTTTAGAATAGCGTTCAGTTAGCTATATTTTTCGTTGAACTTAATTTTTATATCTGTTGCAATGTCTTTTACTTCTTGTTCTTTGTTCTTGTCGCATATAAGCAAAACATCTGGGGTGTCTATCACTATTAAATCTTTTACGCCATTAAACACAAAAATTTTGTTAGTTTGATTTTGAGAAGTATGTATCATGCAACCAGAGGTGTTGTAGGTCATGATATTTTTGCCATTCAACGCATTTTCATTATCGTCTTTTGGAGATATTTCATATAAGGAAGTCCAGGTGCCTAAATCACTCCAGCCAAATTCACTTGGAATTACATATACATTATTAGCCTTTTCCATGATACCATAATCAATAGAAACGCTTCTAGTTTGTTCGTATATTCCCTTGATTGTTTCGATTTCTTTTTCGGTGAAATAAGAATCATACGCATCATGAAAGAGGGTGTATTGTTCTGGTAAATGTTCTTTAAAGGCATCTTTGATGGCAGCAACGCTCCAAACAAAAATACCTGCATTCCAAAGAAAATCGCCGCTTTCTAAGAAAGTTTTGGCCAAATCTAAGGTTGGTTTTTCGGTAAAGGTTTTTACTTTATGGATGTTAGCCAAATCTTGGTTTTCAAGATATTGGATATAGCCATAACCTGTATCTGGTCTGCTAGGTCTGATTCCAAGTGTAATTAGCGCAGGGTTATTTTGGGCAAAATGCATGGCTAAATCAACTTTTTCTATAAATGCGGGTTCATCTAATATAAGATGATCACTAGGAGCAATAATGCATACAGCATCAGGATTAATTTTATTTATTTTACCGCAAGCATAGGCAATACAAGCAGCAGTATTTTTCCCAATTGGTTCACCCAGAATTTGTTGCTCGCCAATTCCAACAATTTGGTCTTTCACCAATTGTATATATGCTTGGTTAGTAACTATATAGATATTTTCTGGCAAAAAATTTCTTAGAAACCTGGTATAAGTTTGCTGTAAAAGCGACCTATTTGTCCCAAGAATATCTAAAAATTGCTTTGGAAAATTTGTGCGGCTACTTGGCCAGAACCTGCTACCTACACCGCCTGCCATAATAATGGCGTAATTATTTTTGTTTTGCATTTTTAATAGTTTTCTATGTTGAGAGGGTCTCACATAAAATCTGTTGCAAATAAATAAAGTTTTTGGTGCATTTTGTTTTAAGTTTCCAATTATTTGTGTTAAATTAGCCTACATTTTCAAATAAAATCAGTGTTATGGCGGCAGCGAAACGTGTTAAAGAAAAAGAAATGGTAGCTAAACCCGACTTAAAAGAGGCTTTACGTAATTATTTTGGGTTTGATAGTTTTAAAGGGGAGCAAGAAGCAATTATTCATAATTTACTAAGTGGCAATGATACTTTTGTAATTATGCCTACAGGTGGGGGCAAATCGGTTTGTTACCAATTGCCGGCCTTAATCATGGAAGGAACGGCTATTATTATTTCTCCACTGATAGCGTTGATGAAAAATCAGGTGGATGCTATACGCTCTCTATCCCATGAGAGTGTTGCCCATTTTTTAAATTCTTCTTTGAATAAGGGAGAGATTACTGCGGTAAAAAAGGACATCAATGCGGGCAAAACCAAAATGCTATACATTGCTCCAGAAACGCTAAAGAAAGATGAAACCATTGAGTTTTTAAAAACCATTGATATCTCTTTTGTTGCCGTAGATGAGGCGCATTGTATTTCGGAATGGGGTCATGATTTTAGACCAGAGTATCGCCGCATTAAGGCAATGGTGAAGGAAATCAAGGATGTGCCTGTAATGGCATTAACGGCAACTGCCACACCAAAGGTTCAAAGCGATATCATTAAAAACTTACAAATGGGCGACGCTACCGTGTTTAAGTCGTCGTTTAATAGACCAAACCTATACTATGAAGTAAGATCTAAAGGCAAAAAGGGAGAAGCCATCAAAGAAATCGTTTCCTTTATCAAAGCAAGACCAAATAAAACAGGTATTATTTACTGTTTGAGCCGAAAAAGAGTGGATGAAATTTCAGGAATTCTGCAGGCCAATGGGATCAAGGCGTTACCCTACCATGCTGGGCTAGATGCCAAAGTGCGTGCTTCTCATCAAGATAAGTTTTTGATGGAAGACTCCGATATCATTGTGGCAACTATTGCCTTTGGTATGGGTATAGACAAGCCAGATGTGCGTTTTGTGATTCACTACGATATTCCTAAGAGCATTGAAGGTTACTACCAAGAAACAGGCAGGGGAGGTAGAGATGGTTTAGAAGGTGAATGTGTCTTGTTTTACAATCCTGCCGATATTGAAAAATTAGAAAAATTCTTAAAAGACAAACCAGTTGCAGAGCGTGAAATTGGCGAATTATTGATTTTTGAAACCGAAGCTTTTGCAGAATCATCATCGTGTAGGCGTAAATTTTTATTGCATTATTTTGGAGAGGAATTCCCAGAAAAAGATTGTGGCAAAATGTGCGATAATTGCAGACATCCTAAAGAGAAAATAGATGCACAGGAAGCAGCAATTGAAGCTTTAAAAGTAATCAAGGAAATTAAGGGTAAATATAACCTCAAACATTGCATTGATATCATGATTGGCAATAAAACCCACGAGGTAGCCATGAGCGGGCATCATGATTTGGAGAGTTTTGGTATTGGAAAAGGTAACGACGACAATTACTGGAAATCGGTTATTCGCCAATTACTCTTGCGTGGTTTGGTGACCAAGAATATTGAGAATTATGGTTTAATAGCCATCAACGATGCGGGTGAAACCTTCTTGAAGAAACCAACCAAATTTGAATTGTCGATAGATAGGAAATTTGAACGCTTTACTGATATGGACGAAGATGATAGTCAGGTAGAGGCCATATACGATGAAGAATTATTTAGTATTTTAAAGGATTTGTGTAAAAAGGTGGCTAAGGCTAAAAATTTACCTCCTTATATTGTATTCCAAGAACCATCACTTCAAGAGATGGCCTTTAAGTACCCAATAACCATGGACGAATTGTCTAAGATTACGGGGGTAAGTGCCGGCAAGGCTACTAAGTTTGGTAAAGAATTTTTGGCAGTGATTGATCAATATGTTAAAGAAAATAATATTGAACGAACCGAAGATGTGACCATTAAATCTGTGGTAAATAAATCGGCCAGAAAAATTGCCATCATTACCAATATTGATAAGCGAGTATCTCTGGATGATATTGCCCGTGGGCAAGGAATAAAGAAAGATGAATTGCTCGAAGAAATTGAAAACATTGTAAGCAGTGGTACTAAATTAAATTTGAGTAGGTATGTGAATGAGGTAACTGAAGAAGACATTGTTGAAGAAGTAATGGATTTTTTCCGCAAAACAAACGACAATGTGATGGAAGCTGCAATGAAAGAATATGGCGAAGAATTTAGTAAAGACGATATTCATTTGATGCATATCCACTTTGTGAGTGAAATGGCGAATTAGTATTTAGTGCAATTTTACCTTTGCAATTAATTTGCAAATGATACATTTGTACCTACTTAAAAACCTTTCGTGAGTATACCACAAAAAAATGGCCCTGGCCACATCGACTCCCTTACTGTTGGCGGGTTAGTTATTGCATTAGGCATTATCTACGGAGATATTGGAACTTCACCGCTTTATGTATTGAAGGCTATTATTGGCGATAAAATTATTACCAAAGAGCTTATTTATGGAGGACTGAGCTGTATTTTTTGGACGCTTACCCTACAAACCACTGTTAAATACGTAATTATTACCCTCAGGGCAGATAACAATGGTGAGGGAGGTATTTTCTCTTTATATGCCTTGGTAAAAAGACGTAGGCCACATTTAATATTTCCGGCAATTATTGGAGGTTGTGCATTACTGGCCGATGGTGTTATTACACCACCTATTTCTGTTGCCTCAGCGGTAGAAGGACTACGAATATTAAGGCCAGATATTCAAACAGTACCCATTGTATTAGCCATTATTACTTTATTGTTTTTGGTTCAGAGAGGTGGAACCAGTCTGGTAGGTAAGGCATTTGGACCAGTAATGTTTATTTGGTTTGGTATGTTGGCGGTTTTGGGCTTAGCTAATATTCCGCAACATGCAGATGTATTGAATTGTTTAAAACCCTATTATGCCTATAATTTATTGGTTAATTACCCTGAAGGATTTTGGATTTTAGGTGCTGTTTTCCTTTGTACCACAGGAGCTGAGGCACTGTATTCGGATTTGGGACATTGTGGTAGAAAGAATATTCGCATTAGCTGGATTTTTGTAAAAGCTTGTTTGTTATTAAACTATTTTGGTCAGGGTGCTCAAATGCTAAGCATGGAAGGGGAGTACTTAGGAAGTGTAAACCCATTTTACTCATTGATGTCGCCAGCATTTTTGCCTTATGGAATTGCAGTTGCCACATTAGCAGCCATTATTGCGAGTCAGGCTTTAATAAGCGGCTCCTTTACTTTGATTTCGGAGGCGGTTCGACTCAATGTTTGGCCTAAGGTAGAGGTAAAATATCCATCTTTGCTCAAAGGACAGTTGTATGTGCCAAGCACCAATTGGATTTTGTGGGCTGGCTGTATGTGGGTGGTGGTTTATTTCAGAGAATCATCCAATATGGAAGCAGCTTATGGCTTAGCCATTACCATTGCCATGTTGTCGACCACCTTTTTATTGTCGAATTATTTATTGAACAGGAAGGTCAATAAAATATTAGTGGCAGCTTTGTTATTGGTTTATATAACCATAGAAGGTTCCTTTTTGGTGGCCAATTTATTGAAATTTGAGCATGGTGGTTGGTTCAGTTTGTTGTTGAGTAGCTTCTTTATATTTGTGATGTGGATTTGGTTCAAAGGGAGAAAAATTAAAAACCGATTGACAGAATTTGTTCCTTTAAAAACATATATTCCTGTGTTAAAACAGCTCAGTGAAGATGAAACTATTTCAAAATATTCAACCCACTTGGTTTATTTAACCAATGCCGATACTTTGTTTGAAGTTGAATCGAAAGTGATGTATTCTATTTTGCAGAAAAGGCCTAAACGCGCCGATATCTATTGGTTTGTGCACATCAACGTAGATGAAAAACCTTATACCATGGAGTATAAGGTTGAGCACATTGTTGCCAACGATATCATTAGAATAGATTTTAAATTAGGCTTTAGAATTGAGCAAAAAATCAACTTCTATTTTAGAAAAGTAGTAGAAGAATTGGTGCTCAACAAAGAGGTGGATGTTACCTCACGTTACACCTCTTTAAGAGAGCAAAATATAACAGGCGATTTTAGGTTTGTGGTATTAAAAAGGCACCTCTCACATGAGAACGATTTGAGTGGCTATGAGCGCTGGATCATGGAAGCCTATTTTACCTTAGATAGATTGAGTTTAAGCGAAGAAAAAGCATTCGGCTTAGATACTTCATCGGTAACCATCGAAAAAGTTCCATTGGTTATTACACCTATGAAAGAATTCAAATTAAAACGCGTTTTTGAGCATTCTTATCAATACGAACCAGCTCATGATGATGCTGTAAAATGCTAGAAAAAAAAAGCTGTTTCATATTTTGAAACAGCTTTTTTTTATTTCTTACTCAAAACATAATAGCAAGTAGTAGTAAAAAAATCTCTAATCCAAGGTAGAGAAGAAATAAAGCCAAATTGTTTGCGAGGGGTAGCGCCAAATTTGTATTTGTAGCTGGGGCTAATTAAGTAGAATTCTCTTTCGTCAATTTTAAAGCCTGCAGCTTTGCTAATGCGTTCGAAACGGTTGATGCTAATTTGGGTTTCTTTTACTTCTAGGGTGTCTGCTATTCTTCCCTCAACTTCACCAAATAGTTTCATCAAACCCTTGTAAATTGGGTTAGGCAAAATATGGAAATATGGAAGCTTGTCTAATACCTTGCTATCCAAACTTTGTTGGTGACCACCATAAGGCATGAACCAAGGTGGAAAAGCAAAAAAGATAACACCATTTGGTTTTAAAAAATGAATGATGTGTTGGATAAACTTCTCTTGGTTGTGTATGTGTTCTATGGTGTCTTTTAATAGGATCACATCATACTTTTCCTCTAAATCTTTATCTGGGTCAATTTCGTAAACGTTTTTATTGACAATGGCAATTTGCTTCCTGTCTATTTCTTCTTTTAAAAACTCCTTTGAAATTTGGCTCGAACTTTCTAATAACTCAATTCCTGTAACATTCAAGCCCCTGCTAGCAAAAGCTTTGCAAACGCCACCGTAGCCACTTCCAACTTCCAAGAAGCGCATGCCAGGAACCAGTTTTTTCTTGCGTTCTATAAATGGAATAATAAACTCACTGGTTGTATCAAATTGCTGCTTAAAATACCTATTGTGGTCGGTTTGTAATTCTATCATGTTATAAATTCTTGTGGCGAAAATAGGGAATTTTTATAATCTCTATTTCACTAAAATTGCCTGGTAATCTCTTATTAAAACCAAACGGTAATATTTCCAATGAAAAATTGGTAGGAATTTTTGCTGCCAGTATTTTGTTCTGGAAACACATTTTCGGCAGCGAAATAATTTCTTCCTTCTAATCTAAAAAGTGCGTTGCGACCAATCTTATAATCAAAACACAACGACGAGCCATAGGTGCTAAAAAAAGGTTTACTGTTTGCCGGCACAATAACCACCTCATCCATGTCTTCAAAATACTCAAGCCTTCCAGCCAATGAAATTTTTGGGGTAAATTGGTATTTCGCCTTAACATTCATTTGCCACCATTTGTGGTAACCTAAGTCTTTAGTGATAGAATCTTTAACCTCTTGCCAGCCAAATGAAACGCAACTTGTGAGGGTAATTTTTTTTGTGGGTTTACAGATTATATACAAATCATTGAAAAACCTTTTTCTATAATATGGAGTTGCTGTGGTTTGTTCTGAACCTATATAAGTGCTCCAATTAAGCAGCACTTTGTTTGTTGGGCGGTATTCAATTTGTGTGCCTATTGACAATGGCTTGTTTTTATTGGCCATTTGTTGCCAACCATTTATTAAATACAGGTAGCCATTCACCTTTTTGCTCAATGGATAGGTGAGTCGTACTCCCGATAAATAATAAGGACTATTTTCTGCCGCCAACGACCTAGTATACATAATTTGGTCTTTGGATAAAGCTGTTTCATTGGTGTAGGGAGCGCCAAAAACACCTGCATCTAACCAAATGTCCCTTTTTTTGCTTAATCTGACACCTCCGTTTGCTTCCAGAATATTTTTAAGGGAGCCGGGCTCTTGCGCGTTATTGTTATTGATATAGGTACCAAAAGCCGGAGCAAAAAGAAATCTCACGTTTTCATTTTCGTATTTAAAGCTGATATAGGCCAAATTAATGGTAATCTCATTTAGCCTTGCAGAAGAGACTGCGAAAGGGCGGTCTGTTGCGGAGGTTTGACCCAAATCATGGCCATAATAAACATCTACACATCCAGTAATTTTTAGCTTACCCAATTCAACACTGTCACTTCTATCCGTCATTCCGGTGTTTTCTATTTGAGCACGAATTTGTGTTGCAACACAAATTAAAGCCAGGATTAGGGTCAGCCTATAAAGCATTTTAATAGCTATTAGTTGCGACTATAATTAGGAGCCTCTTTGGTTATGGTAATATCGTGTGCATGGCTTTCTTTGGCGCCCGCTGTGGTTATTTTAATAAACTTACCATTGGCTTGCAAATCCTCAACCGTTTTTGCGCCGCAATAGCCCATTCCAGCTCTAAGGCCACCTATAAATTGATAGACTACTTCTTTTAATAATCCTTTAAAAGGCACAATGCCCACAATGCCTTCTGGCACTAATTTGGCAATTTCGTCTTCGGCATCTTGGAAATAGCGGTCTTTGCTACCTTCTTTCATGGCTTCAATTGAACCCATACCGCGGTACGATTTAAATTTACGTCCTTCATAGATAATGGTTTCGCCCGGACTTTCCTCTACACCTGCAAAGATGGAACCACTCATAACTGTGCTGGCACCTGCGGCCAAAGCTTTAACCAAATCGCCGCTGTATCTAATGCCACCATCTGCAATAACAGGAACACCGCTACCTTTAATGGCTTTAGCTGCTTCATAAACAGCAGTTAATTGCGGTACACCAATACCTGCAATAATCCTGGTGGTACAAATAGAACCTGGTCCAACACCTACTTTAACAGCATCTACACCCATATCTACTAAAGCTCTTGCTGCATCGCCAGTGGCTATGTTTCCGGCAATGATATCAATGCCACTAAAGGCATTTCTTAATCTTTTTACTTCATTCATTACGCCTCTAGAATGTCCGTGAGCAGTATCAATGATAACCACATCTACTCCTGCTTTCATGAGGGCAGCAATGCGCGCTTCGGTTTCTGCTGCAACGCCTACAGCCGCTCCAACCAATAACCTGCCATGCTTGTCTTTGCAAGCCATAGGATGGTCTTTAATTTTTAAAATATCTTTATAGGTAATGAGTCCTTTTAACTTACCGTCTTTATCAATAACCGGTAGTTTTTCGATTTTGTATTCTTGTAAAATACTTTCTGCTTGCGTTAAATCAGTTCCTTCAGGAGCGGTTATTAATCTCTCTTTTGTCATAACTTGAGCAACGGGTTTGCTCATGTCTTTTTCAAAGCGCAAATCGCGGTTGGTTAATATACCCACCAACTTGCCATTGCCATCTACAATTGGAATACCACAAATTTTGTTTTCACTCATGATTTTGTGTGCATCTTTTAAAGTTGCGCCATCATGCAATGTAAGTGGGTCCATGATCATGCCACTTTCACTTCTTTTCACTCTCCTCACCTCTTCGGCTTGGCGATCAATGCTCATGTTTTTATGCAAAATGCCAACTCCACCTTGCTGAGCAAGTGCAATGGCTAGCTTTGATTCTGTTACCGTATCCATGGCAGCAGATAGCATTGGAATGTTAATGCGAATGTTTCTTGAAAGCTGAGTTGAAGTAATTACGTCGCGCGGAAGTACTTCAGAATAGGCAGGTAAAAGTAATAC
Organism: Chitinophaga pinensis; assembly: GCA_945875195.1. Lineage (GTDB taxonomy): Bacteria > Bacteroidota > Bacteroidia > UKL13-3 > UKL13-3 > B1. Next base: position 10,983 of record CAMCJW010000020.1, read on the forward strand.
GTCGTCGTAAGTTAAACCCTCACCGAAAAATTTTTGATTGTCTTGGAACATGGCAAATAATACCTTTAGTTATTTGCAGTGCAAATGTATATTTCCCTGCTCAAATTAACAAAGTATTTTGGGATTTGAGGTTTGTAAATCTGCTGAAGGCCAATTTATATTGGTATATTGGAGATTATTTCTTCATTAAATAATTATGTTTACTCCAGCATTTAACTATTTAGCATAATTTTACTTAACATTGAATATGGAAATAGTGAGAAGAGAATCGGTGGTAAAGCAATATGATCGCATTGAGGAGTTGTCAGATTTGGATCAAAGTTTATTGGCACTTGCAAGGGAGGCAATGGAAAATGCGTACGCACCTTATTCGAGGTTTATTGTTGGCTGTGCTTTGCGGTTGCAGAACGGAGTAATTGTAAAAGGAAACAACCAAGAAAATATGGCCTATCCAAGTGGCTTGTGTGCCGAGCGCGTAGCCATTTTTTACGCAGGTGCAAATTACCCTGGTGTGCCCGTAATAGAAATGGCAATAACCGCTAAGGCTTTGGATTATGAAGTAAAAGGTCCCATTATGAGTTGTGGCGCTTGTTTACAAAGTTTGTCGGAATACGAAGTAAAGTTCAATCAACCCATCCGCACTTTATTGCAAGGTCAAGATGGTCCTATTTGGATAGCCGAAGCGGGTACCAAAACTTTCTTGCCTTTTCAATTTTACGTAGGTGAGTTAAAAAGATAATATATGGTTATTCATGGTCAGTTTGTTGACATACGTGCGCGCAAAATATTTCCTGCAGCGCTTAGCATTTTAAACGGTTTGATCCAAAGCATTGATGAAATTGAAGAGGCTCCTCAACAGTTTATTTTACCAGGTTTTGTAGATGCCCATGTACACATTGAAAGTTCTTTATTAGCGCCTTCCGAATTTGCCAGGATGGCTGTTACACATGGTACTTTGGCTACCATTAGTGATCCGCATGAAATTGCAAATGTACTGGGTTTGCAAGGTGTAGAATACATGATAGAAAATGGCAAACAGGTGCCTTTCTATTTTAATTATGGTGCGCCTTCATGCGTGCCAGCCACCATTTTTGAAACAGCTGGGGCAGTTTTAAGTGTGGCCGAGGTGGATGCTTTATTGCAAAAGCCAGAAATTCTTTACCTATCAGAAATGATGAATTTCCCAGGTGTTATTTATGATGATGCCGAGGTTCATGCTAAAATACAATCGGCTCATAGACATGGCAAACCTGTTGATGGTCATGCCCCGGGCTTAACTGGTGATGCGCTAAGGAAGTATGTTTCTGCAGGTATTTCAACCGATCATGAGTGTTTTACTTTGTCTGAGGCATTAGAAAAAATTGCCCTTGGCATGAAGATATTGATAAGAGAAGGAAGTGCGGCCCGCAATTTTGATACCCTCATTCCATTGATGGCAAAACACGCCAATCAACTCATGTTTTGTAGCGACGACAAGCATCCAGATTCTTTGTTGTTGGGTCATATCAATCAATTGGCGGCAAGGGCTATTGGCTTGGGCTACAATGTTTTTGATGTGTTGCAGGTTGCTTGCTTAAACCCAGTTGCGCATTATGGCATGCAACATGGCACTTTGCAAGTAGGAGAGTCAGCAGATTTTATTGTGGTAGATAACCTTCAAGATTTTAATACCCAACAAGCTTATGTTAAGGGAATGCTTGTTGCTGAGCATGGCAAATGTTTGTTTCCAAGCGTTAATGTTAACTGTTTGAACCAATTTTTTGCGCAAGAATTAGTAGGTTCAGACTTACATTACATGCCTCAAACAATGGAGCCAGTGATAGTTTGTTTGGATGGTCAATTGATTACGGAAACCTTGAATACCCCGGCGGAATTGCTTTTGCCTGAAAATGATTTCTTGAAATTAGTGGTTTTAAATAGGTACAATGCTGCTCCTCCAGCCATTGCATACATCAAAAATTTTGGCATTAAAAATGGCGCTATCGCAGGATCTGTTGCGCACGACAGTCATAATATTATTGCAGTTGGCTCTTCAGATGAGCAGATTTGTAAAGCCATAAATTTGGTCATTGCAGCTAAAGGCGCTTTGGTGGCTTGCAATGAGTTGGAGGAGAAAGTTTTGCCTTTGCCATTGGCTGGTCTCATGAGCAACCAAGAGGCATGGGTAGTAGCAGAACAATATACTGAGTTGGATAATTTTAGTAAAAATGTTTTAGGTTCAAACCTACGCGCCCCTTTTATGAGTTTGTCGTTTATGGCTTTATTGGTGATACCCCAACTAAAGCTAAGTGATTTAGGCTTGTTTAATGGCCATAAGTTTGAATTTGTAAGGAAAGTTTAAGCGCACTTTTACGTAAATTTTCGATTAAAATTTTGGCATTTACCTTATACTTGCAACATGCAGAGGAGCGAAAATGTAGGACATTGGAAAAGCAGGTTAACATCTTTTACCCATGCCATGATTATTTTGGCATTTATTACCGATTTTATTTTTGCTTTAAAACGTAGCTATAATATCAACCTAATACCTTCGTTTAATAGTTCGCTCAACGATTTGTATTTTAATTTTAAGTAAGTTTTATAACAAGGATGTCTCATACCCATATTCTGCTTCAAAAGTTAGATGCTTTTATTAGAAAGTACTATAAAAATTTGTTACTGAAAGGTAGCATTTTCTTTGTGGGTTTATTTGTGCTTTCTTTTTTGCTGATTGCCCTATTGGAATTTTATGGCAGGTATACCTCCAATGTAAGGGCCATCTTGTTTTATTTATTGCTAATTATTTCATTGGCCTTACTTCTTAGGTTTATTTTATTTCCGATTGCACAATTACTTAGATTAGGAAAACAAATTACATACAGGCAAGCAGCACAAATTATTGGAAAACACTTTTCATCCATTTCAGATAAGTTGTTAAATACCCTGCAATTGTTGGATCAAACCGATGAAACACAAAGTTTATTATTAGCAGCTATAGCGCAAAAAACAGCAGAGTTAGCCCCTGTTCAATTTAATAAAGCGGTAGATTATAAAACAAATTACAAGTACTTACGCTTTGCCATCATTCCTTTGGTTTTATTATTGCTTATTTTAGTAATAGCACCAAGGCTATTGAGTGACGGAGCTGAGCGCATTATTTATTATGATAAAGCATTTAAAATACCTGCTCCTTTTGTCTTTGAAATTGAAAACAAATCATTAAAAGCAGAGCAATACCAAGATTATGAATTGAAGGTAAAATTGGCCGGTGAAGAATTGCCCAATGAGGTTTTTGTGCATTATCAAAACCAAGTGTTGAGGTTAGAGAAAACAGATGCCACTCATTTTACTTATGTATTCAGAAACTTGCAACAAACAACGCCTTTCTTTTTAGAAGCTTTGGGTTTTGAAGATGAACAGCGCTTGTTGGAGGTATTGTCAAAACCTGTTTTGCTGAATTACTCGGTGAGTTTAGATTATCCCAATTACCTAAACAAAAAAGATGAAGTATTATCCAACCCTGGAGATATTAGCATTCCGGCTGGAACCACTATAAAATGGCAATTTACCAGCAAGCAAACAGATGAAATTTCTTTGCATTTTAACCAACTCAACGTAAAAGCTTCGAGTAGTGATCAGGTGCATTATCAATTCAATAGAAAGTTCTTTTTATCTGATGCCTATTCTGTAAAATTAAGCAATAACCAAGTGCCAAAAGGCGATTCATTGCATTTTCAAATTGAGGTAGTACCCGATGCATTTCCTGCAATAAATATTGAGGAGCAATTTGATACCATTACCAACAAGATGATTTATTTTGGTGGTGAGGGCAGCGACGATTATGGTTTAACCAAACTTAACTTTAATTACCGTTTTATAAAATCTTCTGAGAAGCTAAAAACTGAAAAAGGAATTCAGGTTCAACCCATTTTTTTCAATGCAGATAAAACCGTAAAAATATTGCATGTATTTAATTTGTATGAAACCAACTTTCAAAGTGGCGATGAAATAGAATACTATTTTGAGCTATGGGACAATGATGGGGTGCATGGTGCTAAATCTGTTAAATCGAAAACATTTGCCATTAAGGCACCTGATAAGAATGAGATAAAAGAACAAACTTCTGCCGACAGCAAAGCGCTACAAGACAAGATGGAGGAGGCTTTGAAGGAATCTAAGGAATTGCAAAAAGATTTAAAGGAAGTGCAGCGTAAATTAAAATCGCAGCAACCTCTTACTTATGAGGAAAAGAAAAAATTAGAAAACTTAACGCAACGTCAGAAAGAATTGGCGCAAAAGATGGAAGAGTTGCAGAAAGATTTCAAACAAAAAAATATGAAAGAACAGTCTTTCAAAGAAGAAGACAAACGCATCATGGAAAAGCAAATGGAGCTGCAAAAAATGTATGAGGAGCTGCTAACAGACGAGATGAAGAAAATGATGAAGCAGCTGGAGGATATGATGAAGCAGCAGAACAAAGATCAGATTAAAAAGGAGCTGGATAAGATGGAACTCAACAACAAAGATGTTGAGAAGGAATTGGATAGAATGTTAGAAATGTACAAGGAGTTGGAAGTTGATAAGAAACGAGAAGAGGCCCTAAAAGATTTAAATGAACTGAGTAAAAAGCAACAAGATTTAGCCAAGGAAACAGAGGAGAAAACCAAAAGTAATGAAGCGCTCAAACAAAAGCAGGATGAGCTGAACAAAGAATTTAAGGAGCTGCAAAAAGACCTAAAAGATTTAGAGAAAAAGAACCAAGAATTGGAGAATCCCAAAGACATGGCCGATACCAAAGAGGAGGAGAAAAAGATAGGGGAGAAGATGGATAAGAGCAGCGAAGAAATTAAAAACGGCAACAACAAAAAAGGTAGCAAGGAGCAGAAAGAAGCTGCAGATGAAATGCAGAAGATGGAAGAGAAGATGAAGGATAAGATGGAAAAGGAAGAGGAGGAAGAAGCAGAGGTTGATGAACAAGCCCTTCGTGAAATTTTGGAAAACCTTATACAAGTGAGCAAAGACCAAGAGAACATTATGGAGCAAATGCGCAGTATCAATGGCTATAATCCGCAGTTTGTAAAAATGGCTCAGGAACAAAAAACCATTCGCGATAATGCCAAGATGATTGAAGACAGTTTGCTCGCTTTAAGCAAACGTGTGCCTCAAATAAAATCTTTTGTGAACCGCGAGGTAACAAAAATGAATAGTCATTTAGACAATGCCAGCAACAATTATGCAACCCGCAACAATGGAGAGATAAGGGTGCAGCAGCAATATGCCATGACCAGGATGAACAACCTTGGGGTGATGTTGAGTGATGCTTTGAATCAAATGCAGCAACAACAGCAGCAGAAAAAACAAGGTAAGAGTAAAGGCAAAGGCAAGCCTCAAAAGAAGCCTGGTGAAGGCAAACCTTCTATGAGTAAGCTCAAAAAGATGCAGGAGGAAATGAACAAGCAGTTGAAGGATGGCATGAATAAAAATGGCACGGGTGAAAAAGGCAAATCAAGCAGTGAGCAATATGCACGCATGGCTGCTCAGCAAATGGCCATTAGGCAGCAAATGCAAAAAATGATGAGCCAAATGGATGCATTAGAGAAAGAGAAAATGGGTGGTGGCAAGGAGTTGGGCGATTTGCAAAAAATGATGGAAGAAACAGAAAAGGATTTGGTGAACAAACGACTTACACAAGAAACCTTGATGCGCCAGCAAGAAATTCTTACACGTTTGCTTGAACACGAAAAAGCAGAGAAGAAGCAGGAGGAAGAGCAGAAACGTGAGGCTAATCAAGGCAAAGAAATGCCTAAACCCAATCCGCAATACTTAGAAAAGTTTAAGCGCAAAAATACCAACGATACCGAACTCTTGCCAACGGTACCAGTAGAAATGCAACCCTACTACAAGCAGAAATACAAGGAATATTTAGAGAAATAGCATTTTTTTTGCCACGAAGGCTCAAAGGTACCAAGTTATTTTTGCCAAGAATGCATAAAATTTTTTTTTGCCACCAAGGCGCTAAGTTGTTTTTTTTAATTATAAAATATATTCTTAGTGTCTCCTTATCTTAGAGGCTGTTTTATTCAAAACAATATAAAAAATAAAATCTCTGTGCCTTGGAATAATGATGGCAAGGTTTTTCTAAAGATTATTAAAAATAAAATCTTTGTGCCTTGGAGCCTTGGTGGCCAAGGTTATTTGATTGGATAGCTAATGTTAGTTAAGAAGAGTCCGTGGGCTAGAACGCTTTCGCCAGCTTCGCTGCGGTTTTTGCTGTTTAATATTTTTTGTACATCATCAATAGTTATTTTCCCTTTTCCCACATTGAGCAAAGTGCCCACAATGGCACGCACCATGTTGCGCAAAAACCTATCTGCACTAATGGTAAATACCAATTTGTGATTTTCTCTTTCTTCCCAAACAGCCTGTGTTATTTTGCAATTGAATGTTTTTACATCGGTATGTACTTTGCTAAAACATTCAAAATCGGTATGGCTCAACAACAATTGTGCAGCCTCGTTCATGGCAATTATATTGAGTGGCTTGGTATGTAAAAAACTCAATCTGTGTGCAAAGGGATCTGGTCTGGTGCTGATCCAATATTCATATGTTCTTTGTGTGGCGCTGAACCTAGCGTGGGTTTGGTCATCCACTTCAAATACTTCATAGATGGAAATGTCTTTTGGCAAGATGGCATTGAGTTGAAACGCTAATTTTTCAGTTTCTACGGTTTGATCCAACTCAAAATGCAGGTAGTATTGCTTGGCATGCACACCAGTATCGGTTCGGCCACAGCCTACTACTTCAATTTCTTGACGCAACAATAAACTGAGCTTTTCTTCTATTTCAGATTGCACAGTGGGCGCATTGGGTTGCTTTTGCCAGCCATGGAAAACTCTTCCGTTATAGGCCAGGTGAATAAAATACCGCATGCGCAAATTTACGAATTGCTATTGATGTTTATGCATGTTAGGAATAAATGGAATTTGATTTTTATAGGTTATTTCATTCTTTCTATACAATGGTGAATATTTGCGTTATTGGTCATTTGATATAAACATGCGACCCCTTCAGGGTCGATTAATTATTGATAGAGCAAATTTCTATAAACATACGACCCTTTCTGGGTCGATTAATTATTTTTTAAAATAAATTTCTTGAACATACAATCCTTTCCAGGTTGATAAAATATAGCATAAGCTAATTTCTATAAACATACGACCCTTTCTGGGTCGATTAATTAAAGCAAAAGCAAATTTCTATAAACAACGACCCAGAAGGGGTCGCATATTTATAGCCAAACATTATTTAGTTTGATAAAGACCCTGAAGGGGTCTCATGTATATAGAATTAACATCCACAAGAAAATAACGCCCCAGAAGGGTCGCATATTTATAGAATTAACATCCACAAGAAAATAACGCCGCAGAAGGGGTCGCATATTTATAGAATTAACATCCACAAGAAAACAACGCCCCAGAAGGGGTCGCATATTTATAGCCAAACATTATTTAGTTTGATAAAGACCCTGAAGGGGTCTCATGTATATAGAATTACCATCCACAAGAAAACAACGACCCAGAAGGGGTCGCATATTTATAGCCAAACAT
>CAMCJW010000021.1 GCA_945875195.1 Chitinophaga pinensis
TGGTGCCAGGTACCGCAGGCACTGATACCAGTATGTGTACAGGGCAGTTTGTTGGATTAAATGCGTCTGGTTCCGCAACCTATGAATGGATTAATAAAGTAAATATCAGTGACAGGTTTATTCCAAATCCAATTGTAACTCCAGCCACCGATGCGAAATATATTTTAAAAATGACCGATGGCGCAGTTTGCTTTAGATATGATACTGTTGAGGTGAAGGTATTTAGTTATCCGCTGGTAAATGCAGGTCCTGATTTTAAACATTGCCCTGGAGATTATGTTACCTTAAACGGCAGTGTTACAGGCGCTATTAAATATGAATGGTCGCCAGCAACAGGTTTAAATGATAAGAACTTAATGCAACCACTGGCTTCAGTTACTGTAAATACTTATTATACGCTGGGTGCTTGGAATGGCAATTGTTATAATTATGATGTTGCTTTTGTGGAGGTAAATCCACCGGTTAACGCATCATTTAAAGCAGATCCCAATCAGGGTTTGGCGCCATTACCGGTTCAGTTTACTAATAATTCCTCTAACGCAATTTCCTATGATTGGGATTTTGGTGAGGCTGGTGGAACCTCAACTGAAAAGGATCCATTGTATATTTATAAAAACGATGGTATTTATACTGTTAAGCTTACGGTATTAGATGATTTGGGTTGTGAGGATACTACTACTGCAACCATTAACGTGAGGGTGATTGAATCGCTTCAAGCGCCAACAGCTTTTACGCCAAACGGTGATGGCTTAAATGATAATTTTGCTTTTGTGTATGCACCAAATCGTTTTGAGTTTTTAGAGGTTGCCATTTTTAATCGTTGGGGTGTAAAGGTGTTCGAGTCAAAGATGCCAGGAGGAACTTGGTGGGATGGGAAAGTAAATGGTGTACCTGAACCACCCGATATTTATACCTATACAGCTGTTGCTAAAGACAAAAAAGGGAAATCCTATGAGCTCAATGGAACGATTGCTTTAGTAAGGTAAAGATGGCTACTATTGATTTAAAGCTAATAATATTTGTTCAGTTGAAGTGAGCGGCAAGCCGCACACTTTATCTGTACACACCCATGCTATAGTTTGCTCTTTAATAGCTGTTTTTCCCTCAAGCAACGGAATGTAGTTGCCTTCAACTTTTTCAATGAATACGGTATTGTAAGTGAATTTATTCCTTAAAATAGCGATCCATTTTTGGGCGTCAATTCCTGTTACAACAACTTGCGTAAATCCTTTTTCTTTTAAAGCGATTAATTGCATCCAATTACTAAATCCATTCGGAAATTTTTTCATTTTAGGTGCAATAGCCTGTAACATTTCTTCCTGTTTTTCTTCATAGTCTGCCCGGTTAAAGTAATAAGCTAGCTTATACAAACAATGCGCTAGGATGCTATTCGAAGAAGGTATTACATCATCATTTACATCTATTTTCCTCGTCACTAGTACTTTTTGTTCTGATGAGGAAAAGAAAAACAAGCCACTGCTTGCATCATAAAACTGACTGATGCATTCTTCCATTAGTTCATTTGCTATTATCAAATACTTTTGGTTCGAACCAGCCTCAAATAAGTGAATTAAGGCATCAATTAAACAAGCATAATCTTCTGCAAATCCCTTGATACTTCTTTTGCCATTTTTAAATATGCGGTATAATTGTTTCTCATCCTTACTCCAATTTAGCAAATTGTCGGTAGCATTGGTTGCTTCCGCTAAGTATTTATTATTTTGTAAGTAAAGGTATGCTTGGGCATAACCTTTTATCATTAAAGCATTCCAACTACAAATAATTTTATCATCTAATCCTGGTCTGGTTCTCAAACTTCTGATGGCCAACAAAGATTTTATGTTTTGGGTTATATTGGCTTCAATTTCGCTAACTGGTTTTTGAAAATTTCCTTCTAATGTGCTTAAACTTGTGTTTCTAAATAAAATATTTTCACCCTCCCAATTTCCATTAGGTTCAACAGAAAAATAAGCACAAAATAACTCAGCATCTTCTTTCAAAATTGCTTCAATTTCGGCTTGTGTCCAAACATAGTATTTACCTTCTACTCCTTCACTGTCGGCATCTAGCGCCGAAAAATAATATCCCTCTTTCGACCGCAATTCGGTTTCAATAAACGCATCAATGGAGGCAACTACTTTCTCAAACAATGGTTCATTGAAATATTTTGCAGCCATTGCATAAGTACCCATTAATTGCGCATTGTCGTATAACATTTTTTCAAAATGAGGTACTTTCCAAAAGCTATCGGTACTATATCTTGCAAAGCCTCCTGCTAGGTGATCAAAAATACCTCCTTCATACATTTTTGTTAAGGTGGTAAAACATGCTTCTTTGAAAATGATATCATTTGTTAAAGAATGAACGCCCATAAATAACTCCCATTGGTTTGGCATTGGAAATTTAGGCGACCAATTGTAGCCACCCCATTGCAAATCAAATTGGAGTTTCCATTTGGCTAGCAATTCAATCATGGTAGGATAGAAGTTGGTACCTGTATTTTCTGGTTCAAACTGATCCATTTTGCAAACGCCATTCGAAAGGTTGGTAGCAAATTCAAAAGCTTCTGTTTTTTTATCTTGGTAAAAATTGCTGAGGCTAACTAAAACTCTCTCCCATTCTTGTTTAGGGAAATAAGTACCACCATGCAAAGGCCTCCCATCAGGCAAGGTAAACATGTTTAAAGGCCAGCCGCCTCTGCCGGTTAGCAATTGCAGTGCATCCATATATACTTGATCAATATCTGGTCTTTCTTCGCGATCTATTTTAACACAAATAAATCGCTCATTCATAATTGCTGCAGTGTCTTCTTTTTCAAAACATTCGTGTTCCATAACATGGCACCAATGGCAAGCACTATAGCCAATGCTTATTAAAATTAGTTTGTCCTCGCGCTTGGCTTGATCCAAAATATCCTCGCTCCATTCTTGCCAATTTACTGGGTTGTGGGCATGTTGCAACAGGTAAGGGCTACTGGCATTTATCAATGAATTGGTGTGTTTCTTGTTGGTCATGAGGAATTATTTATGCAAATTAAGCAAATATCTCTGTGTCTTTGTTTTAATTTGAACCTAAATGGCATCAGCATATTTTGATTTCAAGCAATTTAGAGTTAACCACCAACATTGTGCAATGAAGGTTGGCACAGATAGTGTGGTGCTCGGAGCAATCATTCCATTAATTGGTTCAGAGCAAACTATCTTGGATATTGGAACTGGTTCTGGTTTATTGGCATTAATGTTAGCACAGAGAAGTAATGCACAGATTGATGCCATAGAAATTGATGAGGCTGCATGCGAGCAGGCTCGAGAAAACTTTGAAAATTCGCCTTGGAATAATAGGCTTCAAGCATCTCAAATATCTTTGCAAGGTTTCCAAAAAATCATTGGCATACAATATGATTTAATCATCAGCAATCCACCTTACTTTGAAGCAGGAAAAAATTATTCGATACACGATTTGCAGAGAAGTAAAGCCCGTCATGATGGTGATTTGCCTTTTGTTGATTTGGTTAGTGGGGTTATGAATTTATTAAAAGAAACTGGCCATTTTTGGTTGATCCTACCTGTAGATGAAGCTATTAATTTTAAGGCAATTGCCCACAGCCAAAAACTATTTTTGAGTGCCCAAATTGAAATTGTTCCAAGAGCTGGAATGCCCGTAAAAAGGGTGGTTCAGGGCTATACTAAAAAGTTAGTAGTTGAAAAAATGAGCTCTCAAATTCTAATGACAAGTAACCATTCTAAAACAGAAAGCTATTTCGATTTAACCAAAGATTTTTATTTGGATAACCTAGATTCTAGGTGACACTAATTAAAGGCTATATTAAATTTCTTCAGTTCTTGTAATATGGGTTCATAAAATTCTCTGCTCAAAGGTATTTGAACACCTCTACTTTTTATTTTACCTTGAAGTATCAATTTGGTAGCTATAGCCATTGGTAATCCTACCGTTTTGGCCATGGCGGTTAATGTTTCATTTTCGCCATTAACTATTAAATAGCTGTGCTCTTGGTGAACCTTATTTGCAAGCTCATAGCTAATTTCATGCTTCATAACTATTTGATCCAATTCGCCTTTTTTCAAGGCCCATTTTTCTTGAAGTAGTTTCTGTAAAGCTTGGGCAGGACTGGCATCTTCCATTCCTATTGGCTTTGGTTCGAGCAAACCTAACCAAACTATTTTTTTGAATACTTTACTGGTTTTTTTGATGCCTAAAAATTCAGCTAATTTTATTTCTGTATTTGTTAAATCTGCACCACTCAGAAATGCGCAAACCATTTCTCTATAGGTTAAGGATTCTGTTTCAGACAAATGATAGCTGTCGTCTGTGAGGCCTAGTTTAACCAAACAATTCCAAGCTTCGCTGTAACCTTTTTTGCGCAAGGTGCCGCGCAAAACAGTTTTGGCTGATCCAATTCCATAAGGTTCAATATAGCTTAATGAATCTCTGTTGGCATAGGATTCGAACACACCCTCTTTGCCAACTTTGATTGGTTTGGTTTGACTAAAAATTCTATTTGGTGGGATAAATTTAAGCAGCCCATTTTCTAAATAGCGCGCTGTAGCTTGGCCGGCTACCACTACATTTCTTGGATTCCAAGTAAACTTATAATTCCAAGGATTGTTGTCAAACTCTGGTGCAACTAGGCCTCCACAATAAGATTCAAAAGAGGTAATTTTTCCACCTTTAGATTGAATGTTGTGAATCATTTGCATGGCAGATAAATGGTCGATACCGGGGTCTAATCCTATTTCATTTAAGAAAAGCAAATTGGCTTTGAGTGCCTGTGTATGTAGCAACTTCATTTCTTCACTTAAATAGGAAGCCGTTACCAAATGCTTGTGAAACAACAAACAATCTTGTGCTACCAAAATATGCAAATTCGCTGGTAACATTGAAACTACTATGTCGCAACCTTCTATGAGTGATTTGCGTTTTGTTTCATCATGAATGTTTAGCTCAACTGCCTTGGATGATTGGTTTTTGCCTATTTTACTTTGGGCCAATTGCAGGTTAGCATCAGCAACGGTTACTTGCCATTTCTCTTTTTTGGCATGTTGCAATAAATATTTAATCAGATAACTCGACGATAAGCCAGCGCCTATCACTAAAATTCTTTTCATGGTTTTTGTTCTTGATTTTCGAGTGTGCTTTTATACACTTTTATTTTGGTTCCTGGTTTCAAAGAAGTACCAGAACTGAGCTCGTTCCAAATATTGATATCCTCCTCAGTAACCTGGTATCTTTCGGCAATACTCTTACTTGTTTCACCCTTCAAAACAGTATGAAATATTTCTGTGATGGGATCAACTTTGTTCAATTCAGATTGTTTGGTTTCTTCAAAAGTTAAGGTATCGTTTATTACTTTTTTTGCCAATGAGCTAGTCATTATTTTGTTTTTTGGCAATGCTATATAATAAATTTTACCAAGGGGTACTGAAATGAAAGGCTTACGGAGCCAAGGATTTAAAAGCTTTACTAATTTGTAATTGCAATTATTTTGAATGCTCCATTTAGCCAAACTGGTAATACTCAAATCAATCCTAATTTTTACGGTTGACACATTTTGGTACATATCTGTTGGAGCAATATTAAAACCATACAGCATTGGGTTTTCACAAATATCTTTGATAGCAATAATTCTAAACAAATACCTAGCAGTTTCAACATTTAAGTATAGGTCGTAATAGTTTGAAATTTCTTGTGCCCTTATTTGTTTTTTTACGCCTTCAATTCCCATATTATAACTTGCAGCAACTAAACTCCAATCTTTCAGTTGGCTGTATGCTTCTTTAAAATATAGGCATGCAGCATAAGTTGCTTTTTCTAAATGATACCTTTCATCTATCTCTTCTGATATTTCTAAGCCATAGCGTTTACCTGTTTTATCCATAAACTGCCAAAAGCCTGCTGCACCTGCTGGCGAAACCACATTTTGCAGGCCACTTTCTGCTAAAGCTACATACTTAAAATCTTCGGGAATACCATTTGCTGCTAATATTTTTTCTATAGTTGGTAAATATCTATTAGCACGTTTGAGCATCAATAAAGTTTGCGATTGCCAATATACATTTGTGAGAATTTCTTTGTCGTATCGCTCTGCTACATCATAATCTGATAAGGGTACTTTGGTTCCTGCAAAACTGATTGCTTTTGGCAGGGCCAGCGAATAAACCTTATAGTATAGTTGGAACTCTTCTAAGTTTTTCTTTTCCTCAGTTTGGGTATGACTCTCGAGAAGCAATATGACAAGCACAAAAACGACTCCACTTACTATCCCAACTGCGCTATTTCTAATTATATTTTGCATGTTTATTTACGCAACGGAATCTTGGGATGTACTAAATTGATTAAGAATTTCTTCTACAAAGGTTCTGTGATTACTGAGTCTTGGAACTTTGTGTTGCCCGCCCAATTTACCTGCATTTTTAAGCCAACCCTTAAAGGTTCCTTTTGGCATTTTACGAACCAATGGAATTAACATGGCCATGTCTTTAAATCGTTTTGCCTCGTAATCAGAATTTTTTTGTTTCAAGGTTTGATCCAATGTTTGCACAAAAGTATCCATACAATTTGGTTCACGATCAAATTCAATGAGCCATTCGTGGCCTCCTTTGGTGTGTTCGGTAAAGTAAATGGGTGCGGCTGTATAATCTACCAGTGAAGCTTCAGTTTTATCGCAAGCAGCCTTGATAGCAAAGTCTGCATTCTCTATCACTAGTTCTTCTCCAAATGCATTGATAAAGTGTTTGGTTCGACCCGAAATTTTAAAGCGAAAAGGGTTTACAGAAGTAAATTTGATGGTATCACCAATGATGTATCTCCATAAACCAGAATTGGTGCTAATAACCAATGCATAATTTTCATTGGGCTTTACTTGATCCAAGCTCAAAGTTTCAGGGAAATCTTTGCCATATTCACTCATTGGCATAAACTCGTAGTAGATGCCGTAATCTAACATCAGAAGCATATCGTCTGCCTCTAGTCTATCTTGTATTCCTAAAAATCCTTCGCTGGCATTATAAGTTTCTAAGAAATTTACTTGACTGCTTTTTATCAATTGCTTAAATCTTTCCTTGTAAGGAGTAAAGCTTACACCGCCATGCACATAAAGTTCTAGGTTGGGCCAAATATCTGTTAAATTATTTTTGCCACTTAGTTCAAAAAGTTTTTCTATGAGAACGATGGTCCATGTTGGCACACCAGATATATTTGTAACATCATCTTCTAAAGTAGCCCTTGCCATTTTCTCAATTTTCTCATCCCAATTATCCATAATGGCAATACTCAATTCAGGGGTTCTAAGGTATTGCGCCCAAAGGGGCAGGTTTTGCATCATCACCGCGCTTAAATCGCCATAAAAACTCTCGCTATTGGAACTATTTATTTGGTGACTGCCACCCATCACCAATGATTTGCCACTAAAAATATTTGATTCTGGTTTTTGAAGTAAGTAAGTCATCAAAACATCTTTACCACCTTGAAAATGGCATTCCTCCATGCTCTCATAGGTAACAGGAATAAATTTACTTTTAGCACTTGTGGTGCCCGATGATTTTGCAAACCAACGAACTTCACTAGGCCACAAAATGTTTTGTTCGCCTTGCATCATTCGTTCTATGTAATGCTTGTAATGATCGTAATTGGTTACAGGAACTCGCTGCTTAAAGGTAGGTAAATTATGTATGCTTTTGAAATCATATTGTCTGCCAAATTCAGTTATTTGTGCGGTGCGCAGTAACTTCAGTAATTGGTCTTGTTGCACCTGTTGGGGATTATTTAAAATCTCCTCAAACGCAGGAAGTCTCCGTTTTAGGTACCAACTAACTAAAGAATTAACAATGGGCATACTCTTTTTTTTACAGAGGCCAAGTTGGTGAAAAAAAGCTTAAGAAACAAGGATAAATAATAGGATTGTGCAACTAAAATGGCGATTTTGTTTTATTTACTCATTCGCATGTTTGCAAAATCTAAAATTAGCTGAAAAGCTTCTTTGTACTTGCTCAAGGTGAGTTCTTCGTAAGTATCATCTACATCATGATAATGGTGGTAATTGCCTCTCAGGTAAAAGAAGAAAGCTGGAACTCCTGCTTCTGAGAAATAATAATGGTCGCTGTTTTGAGCCTTACCCCTTGGTGCAATGTTTGGTAGATAATTTCCTAAAGTATTGCACATTTTTAGGTTTTCAAACAAATCTGGAAACACGGTAGCATTAACAGCAGTAAGGCCTTCATCGCCAGTTGCCATTAAATCCATATTGATAAGTAGGCTAATTTTCTTTAACGGAATTAGCGGATTTTCTACAAAATAATAAGAACCAATAAGTCCAATTTCTTCGCCGGCAAAAGCAATAAAAAGCACCGAATAGGGAGGTGGATTTTTAGCATAATGCCTAGCCAAATCGAGCATCATTGCTACGCCACTTGCATTGTCGTTGGCGCCAGGAAACATGGCTTCCTTGCCCAACATTCCTAAATGATCATAATGTGCTGTAAAAACAATAAAAGAATCAGGTTGAACTTTTCCTTTAATCATTCCCAAAACATTTTGAGTACCATGAACTTTAAAATTTGCATCAATTTTTACCGTCATTTTTAAAACCAGTTGAGGTAAAATCCCTTTCTTAAAGTAGATGATGGGAAAAGTGGCAAACTCCATGGCAGGACTCCATATCAAGGTTGCGTTGTTTTTGAAAATTAGTCCTTTGGCTTTTATGCCATTGCTTAAAATTAACTTTGCTCTATCTTGATGTAACAAGTTTTTTCCTTTCACTTCATCAACTACCAAGAAAGTGTTTTTGAGGTTTCGTTTGCTTAATTTCTCAAATTCCGAGTTATTGTCGAGCATGCTAGAATCAACATGGAGTACTTTAAAAGTACCGTTTACTTTTGGACAGCCTGGGTTCAAAATAAAATCGTGTCCTGCAAAGGCTGTTTGGCCATCCAATTCAATGTCTACTCTTTCTGGGTAATAAATAACTGGGTAACCTAAATGTTGAAAGTAATTTTCTCCCAAGCCTGTTAGCTTGTGATGAATAAATTCGTCTTTGATAAATTGGGCGGCAATTTTGTCTCCATTATTTACATAACCTCTTCCGTAAAAATTATCACTACATAAGGTTTTAATGCAGGAGCGAGCATAACCAATATCTTGCGCAAATATAGGTTCAGCAAGATTTATAAATAAAATTGGTGCAAGTAAAAGCAACTTGCGCAGGCGCATATTAAATGGATTTTATTTGGAAATGGTATGATTCCATGATAAGGTTGGCAAGCAATTTTTTGCAAGCAGTTTCAACCATTTCATTTGCCTCTGTTTCCGAATTAGCCTCAAGCTCTAAACTAATGTGCTTGCCAATTCTTACATTTTGTATGGCGGCTAAACCAATGTTTACCATTGAACCAGTTACTGCTTTGCCTTGAGGGTCTAGTAGCGCTGCATGAGGCATTACATCTATTTCTGCTTTGAATTTCATATTATTTTTTCAAATGGTTAAAGAGCGACAAAAGTACGTAAAGAATTATACTCAATCCAATTCCAAAGTAATGAAAAATTAAAATAAGTAAAACAGATACCAAAATAAAAGCATACCTTATTTCATTTCCTTTGAAGCTAAATTGCTTGAACTTAAGCGCAAACAATGGTAATTCGCATACCAAAAGATAGGAAGTTATGATTGGAAATAAAAGTAAAAAACCTATCGAAGTATAAATTTCCTGCGCAAAAAATGGCCCGTTCTCTAGCACAAATGGAATGCTGCAAATAAATAGGGCGTTGGCAGGGGTTGGCACACCAATAAATGAGTCGGTTTGTCTGGTATCTATGTTAAATTTAGCCAATCTAACTGCTGAAAATACGGCTATTAAGTAAGGTAAATAGCTGCAAATAACCATTAGTGGAACAAATTGCAAAAAGGTATAGTTAAACACCAAGTGGTCTTGAGAGATGGCATAAAAAATAAATCCTGGTGCCACACCAAAACTTACCACATCAGCTAAAGAATCTAATTGCTTGCCTATTTCACTGTGCACATTTAATAATCGAGCTGCAAATCCATCAAAAAAATCTAATACTGCAGCAGCCATAATAAAATAAGAGGCCTCAGTCAGGTTTCCGTCAAATGTTGCAACAATTGAAAGGCAACCCATAAATAGATTTGCAGCGGTAATGGTATTGGGAATATGCTTAATCACGGTTTAATTTTTATGCAAAGTAACTACTCCATATTGAATAATGAAATTGGCTTTTAGTTGATTTAGCGTATTTTTGAAACAAATAGTTAAATTAGTAGGCCTTTACCATGAGTTTGAAGCATCAGTTATTTTTTATTTTTGGCTTTTTGCCAATCTGCTTGTTTGCCCAGAGAGAACAGGTAAGCCTTAAAGTGCGCAATGCGGCACAAATGCGCAAGTTTGAATACCATCAAAAAAGTAATTTTGATGCGGTTAATGGCAAAATAAATGTGGCCTTGGCTTCCTCCAACGGTTATTTATTTGAAATAACCGGAATCTCTGCAAAAAACTTAAAATGTGTTACTCTGCTCAAGCAGAATCAATTCAAAGCAGTGCTCATTGATAACCGTTTAAATAAAACTTTTGTTAGCACCGAAAAATCGAAGGGAACTTTGCGCATCAATTGTTTAGCTGATGGAAAATATGAATTGATTTATGTTGGTGATATCTACTGTAACAATCAAAAAGTAACTGTGAATGCCAATTTAATTGGCGAAGTAGCCCATTCTAACAATGTAAAAAATTAAGAAGTATGTATAAAAATAGTTTACAAATAATCGTCTTGTTGCTTGTTTCCCAGGTAACTTTTGCCCAACAATTAAGAGATCCCTTGTCTGCAAAAAATCCGGCAGAACTTGAGTTAATTTTCAAAGAGAATTTTTCCATTCAACAAAAAGTTTTGGTTGAAAAGGCTGCTACTTTAAATTACCCCGCTAGGGTTGAGTTTGCCAATGGTACTATCCGCGAAATGGTTGGTATTTCTCCAACTGGAATGCCAATTTATGTGCAAACCAGCAATAATCTAGACGCTGCAAAAACAATATCTACCAATAAAGTTTGGCCGGCAGGTTCATTGGGTTTGAACCTCTCGGGTGCTGGCATGACCAACAGAATGGGAGTTTGGGATGGCGGTGCCGTAAGGGTTTCACACCAAGAGTTTCAAAGTAGGGCTACTCAAACTGATGGTGCTAGTAGTTTGAGCGATCATGCTACACATGTGGCGGGTACTATGAGTGCTGGTGGCGTTATGGCAAATGCAAAAGGTATGAGTTTCCAAGCACCTATAAAATGTCATGATTGGAACAATGATAATTCAGAAATGAGCTCAGCTGCAGGAGCAGGCCTTTTAGTATCTAATCACTCTTATTCTCAAATTTCTGGTTGGCAATATAATAGTAGCGCTGCAAGATGGGAGTTTTGGGGTGATCCAAGTGTCAGTACCACCGAAGATTATAAGTACGGATTTTATGATAATATCAGCGCACAATGGGATCAAATCATTTTAAATTACCCTAATTATTTACCTTTTGTTGCAGCAGGAAATGACAGAGATGAACCAGGAACCATTCCATCTAGTTTTTATATTAGAGACTTAAATGGCAATTGGGTATTGGGAAACAATAACAATCCACCAAGTAAGGTAGGCCCTTATAATTGTATAAGCGGCGGCCCAGGAAATGCCAAAAATGTTTTAACGGTTGGAGCTGTAAACAAAATTACCAACGGTTGGCAAAATGCCAATAATGTTGTGATGAGTAGCTTTAGTGGTTGGGGGCCAACAGATGATGGTAGAATAAAACCAGATGTGGTAGCCAATGGCGTTGCTGTTTATTCGCCAATCTCCACCACTAATGTTGCCTATAGTACTTTTAATGGAACCTCAATGGCAACGCCAAATGCAAGTGGTTCGGCATTGTTGGTTCAACAACATTATAATAACCTAAAAGGTAATTTTATGCGGGCCTCTACCCTTAAAGGTTTAATCATTCACACGGCAGATGAGGCAGGTACTTCGGTGGGGCCAGATTATACTTTTGGTTGGGGTTTAATGAATACGGCAAAAGCTGTATCAACCATTTCCGATACTTCAAAAAACCTCATTTTACAAAATACCTTAAACAATATTAGCACTTATAACTTTACATTTTTCTCAGATGGAACTTCCCCCTTACGTGCAACTATATGCTGGACAGATAGACCGGGTTCATCGCCAAGTCCATCATTGAACCCTACCACAAAAATGCTGGTAAATGATTTAGATATAAGGGTAAAAAGAAACTCAGATAACCAAATTTTTTCTCCATACGTTTTGAACCGAACCAACCCTTCTGCAGCAGCTACAACTGGCGATAATACATTGGACAATGTAGAGCAAGTTCATATTGCTTTGCCAATCGCGGGCACATACACCATTACAATAAGTAAGAAAGGTTCTTTGGTTGGTAGTACGCAAGATTATGCTTTAATCATTTCTGGGATCACACCAAAACCATCGGCTGCATTTACAACTGTTAACCAAGTAATTTGTACAGCAAAAGCTACTGTATTTACAGATCAATCATCTGGAGCAACGAGCAGAATGTGGTATTTCCCAGGTGGAACACCAGCAACTAGTACAGCCTTGAACCCAAGCATTACTTATGCCATCCCTGGTGTTTATCCGGTTGCATTAAGAATTAGTTCTACCACGGGTTACGATTCTGTTTATAAAGATGATTATATAACAGTAGGCGGAATGACCTTGCCTTTGAATGAAACCTTTGAACCTAATTCATTGACCAAGAATTTTTGGAGCATTGAAAATCCCAACAACGATAGTACTTGGAGATTGTACAATATAGCTGGAACCACGCCAGGAAATACTGCGTACGGAATTAATAACTTTGATTTTCCAACCGTTAATTATTTAGATAGATTGGTATCTCCTGTATTAGATTTAAGAGGTTATCAAAACGCCTTGTTGGAGTTTCAACATGCCTATACCAGGTATGATAAAACAGCTTCAGATTCATTGATTGTTTATATTAGTACAAATTGTGGCACTTCCTATATAAAAATTGCAGGATTTGGTGAAAACGGAAAAGGTAATTTTGCCACTGCCTTAGATACCAATTTTGCAAGTTCAAATAGGTTCATACCAAGCAAGGCAGCTGATTGGTGCGGCGGTGGTGTTGGTGCAAGTTGTATTACTTTAAACTTAACTCCTTATGTTGGTTTCCATAACGTAAAAATTAGGTTCGAACAAAAATCTGCTGGTGGCAATATTATGTATATTGATAATGTTAAAATTACCGCAACACCAAATGCCCCTGTTGCAAATTTTTACTCAATTTTAAAAACGGTTTGTGTAGGTGATGAGCTACAATTATTAGATTCGAGTTTAAACAAACCCGATAAATGGAATTGGTATTTTACAGATGCAGATACCTTAACTGCAAACATCAGAAACCCTAAGGTTAAGTTCCTAACAGCAGGTACTAAAACCATCGCTTTGGCTGTAAGTAATATCAATGGAAAAGACAGTATTACAAGGGTTGGCTATATCAATGTTTTACCTTCGCCAGTTCCGCCAAGTATCAGTTCTAGTAACGGTTTGAACCTATGTAATGGTGATAGTACAATATTGAGTACGGATGCCACCACGGGTTATATTTGGTATAAGGATAACTTGGTTTATTCTACCTCACTTACAAGTTTTAAAGTTAAAGATGAGGCCAAATTTTATGTTAAATTATTAGGATCAGCAAGCTGCACAGCCAATTCGCCAACCTTATTTATCCAAACAGGTATTAGCCCAGCGATACCTACCATAACAAAGGATTTATCTGGGAATAATTTCTGTGAAGGTGGCGCTTTCAATTTAACCTCAAGTTCTGCAAACAATAACCAATGGTATATCAATGATACCTTGTTTAAAGGAGCAACCGCAAAAACATTAAGTTATAACGATGCTGGAAAATTTAAAGTGAGCATTAATGATAAAGTTTGTTTTAGCTTTTCTGATTCTTTGGTCATTAATAAATTAGCGAAACCTAATACATCGCCAATCATAGGAACAACTTGGGCCATAAAAGGAGATACAGCAGCATTCTCAGTAATTCCGGGCTTAACGGGATCTATTTTTACCTGGACGCCCATAGGTGCAACTATTGTAACAGGTGCTGGTACCAAAGATATTAGTTTAAAAATGGGTACAGGAGTTTCTGCAGTTGTTAATGTTCAAGAAACTTCCTCTGGAGGTTGTGCAGGAGATAAAAAATCACTTTCTGTAAATTTGGTGAGTACCGGTTTGAACCAAAACAATGGCGAATTTAATTTGGCTATTTATCCAAATCCTGCTCACGATAAACTTTCCCTTCGAATAGATGTTAAAAATTCTGCCGAACTTGAAGTTATGGTATTTACTATTTTGGGTCAGCATGTACCCAAGGAAAATTATTCAATAAGTGGTGTGGGTCAACAACGTGAGTTAACTATTTCTGCTTTACCTGCAGGAATGTATATTTTAAAAGTGAAAGCTGGAGATAAAATAAGTGCTAGAACCTTTATAAAAGATTAAGGTATCATCCAAACAATAAAGCCTCTTACCAAAAAGTAAGAGGCTTTATTTATACCTAATGATTTCTGTCTATAATAAATTCAACTAACCTGCGAACGTTAGGTTTTACCTCAGATTCTGGCAATTGATCAATAATAGCTAGCGCCTCTTCTTTAAACTTGTTCATGGTTTGTTTGGTATAGGCAATACCATTGTGTGCATTCACATAATCTACCACTTCTGCCACTTTGCTTTTGTTGTTGTGGTGATTTTTAATGGTATTGATTATTTTCCTTTTAACGGCAGGTTCAGCTTGGTTTAAGGTATAGATAATTGGTAAAGTGAGTTTCTTTTCTTTTAAATCTATGCCGCGAGGTTTACCAATATCTTCATCGCCATAATCCATCAAATCATCTTTCATTTGAAAAGCCATGCCAATTTTTTCGCCAAACAAACGCATTTGTTCAATTTGCTCTTGGGTTGCACCTGCAGAAGCTGCGCCAATTGCACAACAAGAGGCAATCAATGAGGCTGTTTTTTTACGGATAATGTCGTAATACACCTCCTCCGATAAATTTAGGTTACGCGTTTTTTCTATTTGCAGCAATTCTCCTTCACTCATTTCCTTTACCGCATTGCTCACTATTTCTAGTAGATTATAATCTTTGTTTTGAACCGAGAGTAAGAGTCCGCGACTCAATAAATAATCGCCTACTAATACGGCAATTTTATTTTTCCAGAGGGCATTAATTGAAAAGAAGCCCCGGCGTTCATCGCTATCATCTACCACATCGTCGTGCACCAAAGTGGCCGTATGCAACAGCTCCACCAAGCTTGCTCCTCTGTGTGTTGTTTCTGAAATTCCATTGAAAAGTTTAGCACTAAAAAACACAAAAATGGGTCTTATTTGCTTGCCCTTTCGTTTTATAATGTACGACATAATAGTATCCAAAAGTGGAACACTACTTTTCATGGCTTCCCTAAATTTGCTTTCAAACAAATCTAGTTCTTTGGCTATTGGTGCTTTAATTTGTTCTAGTTCACTCACGCGAATGCAAATAAAGCATTTTATCCTGTTTTTTTATTCCCCTTTATCTGATTTATATTAGCCAAATAATAGATATTTGAAAATGGCAAAAACACATTCAACTTTTTTTTGTAAAAATTGCGGCGCTTCTTCCGCCAAATGGGTTGGTAAATGTGCTGCTTGCGGCGAATGGAACACCTATGTTGAGGAAGTTGTTCACAAAGAAAAAGAAGACTTTAAAAGTACTTGGAAAAAAGAAGGGATTGTTACTTCACGTAAGCCAATTTTAATCAACGAGGTACAAAATGGCGATGAATACCGTATTCCTATCCAAGACCAAGAATTATCGCGTGTTTTAGGCGGAGGCATTGTTCCTGGAAGTGTTGTTTTAATTGGTGGAGAACCAGGCATTGGTAAATCTACCTTGTTGTTGCAAGTTGCCTTACAATTTAAGGGTATGAAAGTGCTCTATATTAGTGGTGAGGAAAGTGAAACTCAAATTAAAATGCGTGCCGATCGCATTCCTTTTGCCAATCCTGATTGTTTTTTGTTTACAGAAACGTCTACCCAACGAATTGGAAAAGCCTTCAAAGAATTGCAACCAGATTTGGTAGTGGTAGATTCTATTCAAACCCTGCAATCGGATATTATTGACAGCACACCAGGCAGTATTTCTCAAATAAAGGAAACCGCTGGAGATATGATTAGGTTTGCCAAAGAAACAGGGACACCCGTATTTTTAATTGGGCACATCACCAAAGATGGCACCTTGGCAGGACCAAAATTACTAGAGCACATGGTTGATACGGTGCTTCAATTTGAAGGAGATAGACACCATGTTTACCGTATTTTGCGCAGTACCAAAAACAGGTTTGGATCAACCAATGAAATTGGCATTTATGAAATGCAAAGTGGCGGCTTGCGCGAGGTGAGTAACCCTTCAGAGATTTTAATTTCGCAGAGAGATGAAGCATTGAGTGGGGTTTCTATTGCAGCAACTTTAGAAGGCATGCGCCCATTGCTCATAGAAACACAAGCGCTTGTAAGTGCTGCTGTTTATGGCACTCCCCAAAGAAACTCAAATGGCTATGACGGCAAAAGATTAAACATGTTGCTGGCCATTTTAGAAAAGAAGTGTGGTCTTCGCATGGGCATGCAAGATGTGTTTGTAAACATTGCTGGAGGTTTAAGAGTGGAAGACCCGGGTATTGATTTAAGTATTGTGGCCTCCATTGTTTCGAGCTATGAAAATGTGCCAATAGACAATAAAATTTGTTTTGTGGGAGAGTTGGGATTAAGCGGAGAAATTAGGGCAGTAAGCAGAATAGAACAACGCATCTCCGAAGCCGAAAAATTAGGTTTCAAAACTGTTTACCTGTCGAAATTTAACAAACTGCCAAAAGCTAAAATTGGCTTAAAAATAGTGGAAGTAGCCAAATTAGAAGAGATGCTGCAGTTTTTGTTTGGGTAGAGAAGAAGCTTGTTTTTTTAATAAACGAAATTAGGATTGTTTAGCTTTTAAATTCTTACCTTGCAACTATTAGTAATTTAGTTTTGGTTCGAACCAAAAAATGAAAATAGCCAAGGAATATCAGAAGGAAGTTTTTTGCCTAGAAGGCGACTGGAGCAGGAATTTAACCAAGCAAACCAGTATTGAGGCAGCTTTGTTGTTTTTAAAGCAAAATAGGAATATCAACTTTATTCATAGGCATTGTGGTACGCGCGAAAATTTGGCCTATTATCTCAAGCAATGGCAACTAAAAAGATACCAGCGTTACTCTATTTTGTATCTGGCATTTCATGGAAAACCACAGCAAATTCTTATTGATAAAAAACCTGTAACCTTAGATGAATTAGCAGAAATGTTAGGTGATTCTTGTAAAAATAGAATCATTCATTTTGGTAGTTGCCAAACACTCAATACAGATATTCGCCACATAAAACGTTTCTTACGCAAAACCAATGCCCT
This sequence comes from Chitinophaga pinensis, assembly GCA_945875195.1. Lineage (GTDB taxonomy): Bacteria > Bacteroidota > Bacteroidia > UKL13-3 > UKL13-3 > B1. The sequence continues at coordinate 17,550 of CAMCJW010000021.1, forward strand.
TTGTGTGTGTGGCTTTGGAAAGGAGATTAAGTTTGTAGAAAGTTCTGTTTTCGATATCTTATTAATCGACCTCTTTCAAGAATTTTTAGATGTAAGTAGGGTTGCTGCCAACTTAGAAGAGTCGTATGGAT
>CAMCJW010000022.1 GCA_945875195.1 Chitinophaga pinensis
AAAGCTGATCCTAAAAAAGATGACACTTTCAAAAAGGAATTAAACTTCTTTATTCCTTCAACCTCTGTGAAAGCTAATATTTCGGTTGCAGTTGTAATCTGGAAAAAAACCGCTACTGGTTGGGTTGTTAGCAATAGCACCAAAGGACATTTATAGTATTTACTAAATTGATACAATAAAAAAAGACCAGCACCAAAGTGCTGGTCTTTTTTTATGTTTGCACCTGATGTGGAAACCCTATCTCAATGGATTTAAAATATACCTTCAATTGGAGCGCTCCTTATCAGAGAACTCTATTGAGGCTTATCTCCATGATGTAGAAAAATTGATACAATACTTGGCCATTGAAAACATCAATCTTGCACCAGACCAAATTAAGCTCGCTCATTTACGCAAATTTATTGAATACCTGAACCAATTAGGGTTAGAAGCGAATAGCCAAGCTAGAATCATTTCGGGCATCAAAGCATTTTACAAATACCTACTCATGGAGGACGAAATCAAACAGAGTCCATCCGAATTATTAGAAGGCCCCAAATTGAGCAGGAAATTGCCAGATGTATTAGAGGTAACAGAGATAGATGCCATGGTGGCTCAAATAGATTTAACCAAGCCAGAAGGGGTGCGCAACAAAGCCATTGTTGAAACCATGTTTAGCTGCGGCTTGCGGGTAAGCGAAACTACCAACCTCAAAATTTCTAATATCTCATTTGATGAAATGTATGTGAAGGTTACTGGCAAAGGCAATAAAGAAAGATTAGTACCCATAAGTGGCAGTGCTTTAACAATCATAAAACTTTACCAAGACGCAGTAAGAAATGCGCAAAAGGTAAAACCAGGTTATAATGATATTCTATTCCTGAACCGAAATGGCGGACAACTCAGTAGGGTCATGATTTTTTATATTCTAAAAGACCTTGCGCAGGCGGCAGGAATTACCAAAAATATTAGTCCGCATACCTTGCGTCATTCCTTTGCAACTAGCTTAGTAGAAGCAGGAGCAGATTTGCGTGCGGTTCAACAAATGCTAGGCCATGAGAGCATCACCACCACCGAAATTTACACCCACTTAGATAGGGAATATTTGCGAGATGTGGTTACACAGTTTCACCCGAGGAGTAAAGGGAAAATGAGTAAATGAAAATTATCTACATAAATAGTATGCTATTTTTTAACTTGCAAGCATGAACCAAATTCTATGGATAGCAATTGGTGGCGCTTTAGGCGCTGTGCTCCGATACCTAATGGTAATGGGTGTTGCCAATTTATTTCCGTTCGATTTTCCGCTACCTACCTTATTGGTGAATATCATCGGCTCCTTTGCCATTGGGGCACTATTTGCAGCTTGTAGTGGGGCGAGTAATCTTATGGAAACCATCAAACCATTTGTGATTATTGGGCTATTAGGAGGCTTTACCACCTTTTCTAGTTATAGTATGGAAAGCATTATCTTGTTTCAAAAAAGCGAAATAGTTAAGGCATTTAGTTATATTATCCTAAGCAATATTGTTGGCATATCGGCAGCTTGGTTTGGCTTTAAATTGTTTGAGGCATGAAAGGAATAGTGATCAAATCAACAGGCAGTTGGTACATGGTGAGAACCGAAGATGGCAAAGTACATGCCTGTAGGTTGAAAGGGAAATTCCGTTTAAAAGGTATTAAGCATACAAATCCAGTAACGGTTGGCGACAAAGTTTCTTTTGAGTTTGAGCCTGAATCGCACAATGGGGTAATAGATGCCATTGATGATAGAAAAAACTATATCATCAGAAAGGCAAATAACCTTTCCAAGCAAACCCATATCATCGCGAGCAATTTGGATCAAACCATGCTGATTGTGACCTTGGCATTTCCTAGAACTTCTTTAGGTTTTATTGATAGGTTTATCATTACCTCCGAGGCCTATCACATTCCTACTATTTTGGTATTTAATAAGTGCGATTTAATGACCGGTGAAATTGAAAGTATATTGGATCATACCATACAATTATACCAAGGAATAGGATATAAATGTCTCAAAACCTCTACCGTAAGTGGAGAAGGTATAGAAGAATTGAAAGCTGCATTAAAGGATAAAACATCTTTATTAAGTGGCCACTCAGGGGTAGGCAAATCAACTTTATTAAATTTTGTTGAACCCACACTCAACATCAAAACCAAAGCCATTTCGAACTATTCATTAAAAGGACAACACACCACCACATTTGCAGAAATGCATCCTTTAAGTTTTGGAGGCTATATAATAGACACACCGGGAATTAGGGAGTTTGGATTGGTAGATTTTAAAGATGCTGAGGTGAGTCATTATTTCAAAGAAATGCAACCCATTATAGGCCAATGTAAATACAACAATTGCAAACATGTAAATGAGCCAGGATGTGCCATTCAACAAGCTGTAACGGAAGGTAGAATTAGTGAGGAGCGTTTCAGTAGTTATTTGAGCATTATCAGCAACGAAGATATTTATGAATAGTTGAAATGAATTATGAGGGCACTGATACAAAGAACCACAGAAGCATCTGTGAAGGTAAATAACACCATCATTGGCTCCATTGAAAATGGATTGCTCATTTTAGTAGGTATAGAAGATTCAGATAACCAAGACGATATTGTTTGGCTCAGCAATAAGATTATTAATTTAAGAATATTTGCAGATGAAAATGGGCTGATGAATAAAAGTTTAAAAGACATCAATGGAGAGATTTTAGTGGTTAGTCAATTTACCTTGCATGCAGATACGAGAAAAGGAAACCGACCATCATACATCAAAGCAGCCAAACCAGAAATTGCCATTCCTATCTATGAGCTGTTTAAAACTCAATTAGCAGTAGATTTAGAAAAGCCAATTGCCTGTGGTGAATTTGGCGCAGATATGAAGGTAAGTTTAATAAATGATGGTCCGGTTACCATTTGGATAGACACAAAAAATAAATCATGAGCATAACAATTGAACAAGCACAACAGCAAGTCGACGAATGGATCAATACCATTGGTGTTAGGTACTTTAATGAATTAACCAACACTGCTATTTTGATGGAGGAAGTTGGGGAGGTGGCAAGGATTATGGCCAGAAAATACGGTGAGCAATCTTATAAAAAATCAGATGAAAGTGTAGATTTAGGGAACGAAATGGCAGATGTAATGTGGGTACTTATTTGCTTAGCCAATCAAACGGGCGTCAACCTCACAGAGGCATTTGAGCGTAACTTGGAAAAGAAAACGAAGAGAGATTCTGAGCGTCATAAATCTAATCCGAAGCTCTGAGAAAATTTTTAAACATGGGGATCTCCAAAGATTTGACAGAATTATTGGCTCTTATAATAAAATCTATAACTCGCTATAAGTATATAAAAAAGTATAGATTTAGCGAGTTATAAAAATTACACAAAAAAGCAATCCATGGTAATATTGTTCTGAAGCAATTCATTTGCGTATGCATTATCCTTCACCCCATAGGTAGTTAGCAAACACAGATGTATGGCACTTTTGGTTTTAGTTTCTGATTTAAAGCAACCTATTTTATTTCTCAAATTGGTGGCATAACTTTTATCAATCGTAAATTCATTGATAGAAAACTTCATTTCACAAATGGTAATCACTTGGTCTCTTCTATCTATGAGTAAATCGATTTGTGCGCCCTTTACCACATTTCTGCTACGCCAAGTAGCTACATTACTTTGAACGCCATGAATACCCAGAGCAATTTTAATGGGTAGAATATGTTGCAAAGCCACCATTTCAAAAGCATAACCTGCCCAACTTCTATGCACTGGTGTATCTTGTAAATTTAACCACAAACTGGCATCTGCATATTTCTTGCTACGTAAAAATTTGAAATAAAAAAGTGTATAAAAATCTACCAATTGATACAGCGTATCTTTGCTTTGCTTGCCATATGGAATATACCGCCTAATAAAGCCACTTAGTTCTAGTTCGCTTAAAACCTTGCTAGCTCCTCCCCCATTAGGTATTTTAGAAGCAGCAATAATTTCGTCTCTAGATAAACCTTTGGCCTTTTTGCTTAATGCCTCCACCACGGAAATGTGGTTGGCCGATTGTCTAAATAAAGAAGCATATAAATTATCGAACTCCGTATTTAACAAACCATCTTCCGAGAAACACAAATCATTGATGGTTTGGGCAGCACTTTTGCCTTTCTTTACCGCATTCATATAAAACGGAATACCACCCATTACCATATAATTCTCTAATAGTTGATACCTATTCCACTTAATCCCTTTAGATTGATAATACAAGGCAGTTTCGGCTAATGTAAAAGGCAAAATCTTCATTTTACAAGTTACCCTATTGTGCAAACCTCCCTTATTATTTATAAGAACATTGAGCATCCAAGAGGCAGCAGAACCACAAACAATCAATAATATATCTTTGCGGGTAGATGCCCAGCTGTTCCAGAAATGCTCCAAGGCCTGTATAAAATTAGAACGAGGAGTATCTAACCATGGCAACTCATCTAAAAATACCAACTTCTTTTTATGCTTGCTCTTCTCCAACAAAAAAATTAATTGCTGAAAGGCCTCAAACCATGTTTGAGGAATTGGAAACTCCTTATTGGTAGTTTGATACCTCACAATAGCCGTATGAAAATTAAGCAACTGCTGAGATAAATTGGCTTGAGCCAAGCCAGTTAATTGAAAATTAAAATTATTGGTAAATGTTTCTCTAATCAAAAAAGTTTTACCAACTCGCCTTCTACCATAAACGGCTACAAATTCGGATTGCTTGGACTTATGCAAACTTCCAAATTGTTCAATTTCCTTTACACGGCCTATAATAGTTGTTGACATACAATATTTATAAATCGCTACAAATATAAATAAAATACAATATTTAGCAATTTATAAATCTATAACTCGCTAAATCTATTAAATTTTAAATAGTTTTAGCGAGTTATAAAATACATTAAGCAAAAAATATTCCTAAGATAGTTCCATTCCTAAATCTTTTTGTTAGAAATACATACGGTGTTTAGGTAAAAAAGGGATATTGCCTAAGAAAATTTTCGTTGCAGAATAATAGGCACAAAAAAGGGCAAGCTTACTGCATCGCACTGCTACAACCTCACGCCCTTGCTCCATTCCTGACCTGGGGGATTAGAGGGAGCTAGTCGTACAGGGCTCACCCAAGCGCAAAAGTAGGTTTTTTGACTTTACCATGCAAACAAAAGTTGGGTTTTAGCTTTTGGCCTTTGGCAATTAGCTATTTAGCATCAGGTTATAAGGCTGATAACCCTTGATTACTATGCGTTCTGCTTACTTAATGTTTGCAAATAGCCTTTGGTAATTATGGCCGATTATGTATCATTGCATTAAATAACTGCCAATTGCTATTGCCTTAAAGCCAATAGCCAAAGGCTAATAGTAAAACATGAATAACCTAGTTACAGAACTTCACAATCGTTTAGAAAAAATAGCTCAAGGTGGCGGTGCCAAAGCTGCTGCCAAACAAATAGAAAAAGGCAAAATGCTTGCCCGCGAACGCGTTGCTTATTTGCTAGATAGCGGCAGACCACAAATAGAAATAGGCGCAATAGCCGGTTATGAAATGTATGCCGAACATGGTGGTTGCCCAAGTGGCGGGGTTGTAGTGGTAATGGGTTACGTAAGTGGCAGACAATGCATTGTTGTTGCCAATGATGCTACCGTTAAAGCGGGTGCGTGGTTCCCTATTACCGGCAAAAAGAATTTACGCGCGCAAGAAATATCTATTGAAAATAAATTACCTATCATCTACCTAGTTGATAGTGCTGGCGTTTACTTGCCCATGCAAGATGAAATCTTCCCCGACAAAGAACATTTTGGAAGAATATTTAGAAACAATGCCGTCATGAGTAGTATGGGTATTACCCAAATTGCAGCTGTAATGGGCTCTTGTGTAGCAGGTGGCGCTTACCTTCCAATTATGAGTGATGAGGCCATGATAGTTGACAAAACAGGCTCTATCTTTTTAGCTGGTTCGTATTTAGTTAAAGCTGCCATTGGCGAAGACATAGACAATGAAACTTTAGGTGGTGCTTCCACCCATTGCGAAATTAGCGGGGTAACCGATTATAAGTTCGAAAACGATGCTGCATGCTTAGATAGGATCAAACGGATATTTGACAAAATTGGTGATTATGAAAAAGCTGGTTTTAGTCGGGTTGAACCAATAGCTCCGAAAAAATCAATGGATGATGTGTACGAAGCGGTGGCTAATTTTACCAAACCATTTGATGTAATGGAAATTATTGAACGCCTTGTTGATGCTGATACCTTCGATCCTTACAAAGATTTATATGGCAAAACAATCATTTGTGGTTATGCCCGCATAGATGGCTGGGCAGTTGGGATTGTGGCCAATAACAGGTTAGTAGTGAAAGCAAAAAAACCAAAACAAAGTGCCAGCGATAACCCTGTTGAAATGCAAATTGGCGGCGTAATTTATAGTGATAGCGCAGATAAAGCAGCGCACTTTATCATGAATTGTAACCAAAAGAAAATACCGCTACTTTTCTTGCAAGATGTTACTGGATTTATGGTTGGTTCAAGAAGTGAACATGGCGGTATTATTAAAGACGGCGCCAAATTAGTAAATGCACAAGCAAACTCTGTAGTGCCAAAATTTACTATCATTACAGGCAATTCTTATGGGGCAGGCAATTATGCCATGTGTGGCAAAGCCTACGATCCACGCCTTATTGCAGCATGGCCTAATGCAAAAATTGCTGTAATGGGTGGCGCACAAGCTGCTAAAGTTCTATTACAAATTGAAGAAGCAAGTTTAAAGGCAAAAGGGGAAGTGATAGACGAGGTAAAACAAAAAGCCTTGTTGGATCAAATCACAGAAAGATACGAACGCCAAACTAGTCCGTACTATGCTGCGGCACGCCTATGGGTAGATGCCATCATTGACCCCAAACAAACCCGCACCTGGATTAGCATGGGCATTGAAGCCGCTAACCACGCACCTATTACCAAGGAATTTAGACCTGGTGTAATTAGGGCTTAAGCATTTTAGATCGATTTAGGGTTGATTATTTTCCTTAATTGGATAATAAAATAATTTTCAATAAAAGTATGAAAAGACAAAAAATCTTTGGTACTTGTAAGTTCAAATTAAGCCCTTCCTTCTATGCCTTACTTAGGTCAAAAACCACATTGGATTAACAAAAAATTTCTGTTAGTTTCAATTACACTGATTACCATTTTCAGCGCATTTTTCTTATTTAATTCAAAAGTAAGTGCAAAAAAGCGAGGTAAAATTAACCCCGCTTTTGCTAGCTATATAAGTGCCCATACTGCTGGAAGTATCTCAAGAGAATCTGCGATACGCATTCAATTCACCGCCAATTTTGCAGATAGTGGCATGATTGGTCAAGAGGCTAAAGGCTTCTCCTTTTCACCTGCTATTAAAGGTGTAGCCTATTGGATTGATGGGGCTACTGTAGAATTTAAACCCGACGAGTTATTGCCTTCGGGCCAAGAATATGATGTTGCCTATTCACTAAAACAAATTACAGCTGTACCCAAAGAATTGGAAGATTTTGAATTCGACTTCTCTGTTATACAGCAATCTTTTGAAGTATCGTATCCAAACTTTGCCTCAATTGATGGACAAAAATTTATTTACCAAAGAGTAAGCGGAACCTTAACCACAGCCGATATTGAAGAGAGTAGTAAAGTAGAAGAACTCCTCAATGCATCGCAAGACGGCAAGAACTTTAGGATAAAATGGGAACATGGTTCAAACAAAAAAACACATCGCTACATCATTGATAGCATCGTGCGCAAAAGCAGTGCAAGTGAGGTGTTAGTTCAATGGAATGGTAGCGGTTTGAACCTAAATTTAAAAGGTGAACACAAGCTCATCATTCCTGCTCAAGGCGACTTTTCGGCTATCAATGCCAGAATGGAAAACGATGGATCACAATACATCTCTGTTTACTTCTCAGATCCACTGATGCAGGCACAAGACTTAATTGGATTGATCCATTTTGATAGAAGTTTGAAAGATGAAAATTCAAAACCAATTGACCTAAAATATATTATTACTGGTCATGAAGTTAAATGTTACCCCAACAGCACTTTGAGTGGCACTTACCAATTTTATATTGAACCTGGCATACAAAATAAACTAGGTTTCAAATTAAAAAAAGCGCAAACCTATGTGCTCAACTTCTCCGACCAGCAACCTGCCGTTAAAATACTTGGTAAAGGCGTTATTATTCCTGCCAGCAATAAAATGCTCATGCCTTTTGAAGCAGTAGGATTGACTGCAGTAGATGTGAAAATTACGCGCATTTATGAAAAAAATGTGATTCAATTTATGCAGGTAAACGACCTCAAAGGAGAGAATGAAATTTACCGTGTTGGCAAAACAATTCTTAAGAAAAAAATCTTACTCAACCAGGATAATATTACTGATTTAAGAAAACGAAATGTATTTAACCTCAACCTGGATGAGTTAGTAAAAACAGAGCCTGGAGCCATTTATCAAATACAGCTATCATTTAAAAAAGAATATGCCTTGTACCGCTGTGATGGCGAGAATGCCGCTCCGTCCAATCAAGAAATAGAAAAAATAGAAGAGCAAGAAATCGATGCAGATAATATGCCTGCAGAAGCAAGCTTTTGGGATTACTCTGAAGAATATTACGATGAAAATTACAGATGGGAAGATAGAAACAACCCTTGCAAAAATTCTTATTACAATAACCAAAGGTGGGCCACACGCAATATCATGGCTTCCGATTTAGGTATCATTGCCAAGCGTGGTAGCACCAATCAAATTGTGTTTGCTATTACACACTTGCTAACTACCAAACCAATTGCAGGAGTTACGTTGGAAGTATTAGATTACCAACAACAAGTTATTGCAACTGGCAGCACCAATGCCGATGGAATGGCTAAAATAGATATTAAGAACAAACCTTTTATGGTAGTTGCCAAATTCAAAGAACAACGTGGCTACCTTAAATTAGATGATGGTTCATCCTTATCGCTTAGCCAATTTGAAGTATATGGCGATGTGGTTCAAAAAGGCTTAAAAGGCCTACTCTATGGTGAGCGCGGTGTTTGGCGGCCAGGTGATTCTTTGTACCTCACCTTTATGCTAGAAGACAAAAACAAAACCTTGCCAAAATTTCATCCAGTTACTTTAGAAATATACACGCCTCTTGGGGCATTATACAAAAGACAAGTACAATCAAATTCCTTGAATGGGTTCTATGATTTTAGAACCTGCACCGACCCAGATGCCATCACCGGAAACTATGTGGCAAAAGTAAAAGTTGGTGGTGTTACTTTTCAAAGGCAATTAAAAATTGAAACGGTGATGCCCAATCGCCTAAAAATTGAACTCAATTTCCCCAAAGCATCTATTGAAAAAAACCAATCGATAACGGCAACTTTAAAATCAAAATGGCTACATGGCGCAATTGCTGGCGGTTTGAACACAAAAGTAGAAGCAACTTTGGCAGCAGCTCCTACTCAATTTAAACGTTATCCCGATTTCATATTCGACAATCCATCCAGAAAAATTGAGCCTGTTTCTCAAACAATTTTTGAAGGTAAACTCAACGATATTGGTGAGGTTAATTTTAATGTTGATTTCAAATTAGAAAACGCTGCTGCAGGAATGCTCAATGCACATTTTGTAACAAAAGTATTTGAACCTGGAGGAAACTTTAGTGTAGATAGATTTAGCATTCCTTACCACCCTTATAATGCCTATATAGGCCTAAGAATGCCTAAGGGTGATGCAGCAAGAGGCATGTTGCTAACCGATACAACGCATTCCGTTCAGGTGGTTTGTGTAAATCCAGATGGCACAAACGTTGTAGGTTCAAGAAAAGCAACTGCCCGTTTATACAAAATTAGTTGGCGTTGGTGGTGGGATAAAAACGACAATGATATTAGCTCCTACGCCAATAGTGAAGAGTATAACAATATCATGGAAAAGGAAATTACCCTATACAATGGTATTGGTAGATTTAATTTTAAACTAAGCTACCCAGATTGGGGAAGATACCTCATGTTAGTTACCGATGAACAAGGGCATAGCACTGGGAAAGTATTCTATGCAGATTGGCCAGGATGGGCTGGCAGAGGAGATAGAGACAATTCTATGGAAGCTGCTATGCTAACTTTTACCCTCAATAAAAATAGTTTCCAAGTAGGTGAAAAAGCCACAATCACCATCCCAACTCCACAGGCAGGAAGGGCTTTACTGAGCATAGAATCTGGCACTGAGGTTTTAGAAACACATTGGATTGAAGCTCAAAAAGGTCAGACCACCTATAGCTTTACCATCAACAAAAACATGATGCCAAATGTATATGCGCACGTTACATTGGTGCAACCTCATGCGCAAATTTTAAACGACTTACCCATCCGCATGTATGGAATGATGGCTATTAAAGTGGAAGACCCAATTACAAAATTGGCTCCAACAATAGGCATGGCATCACAGATTAGTCCGGATGTAAACAACAACATACAAATTTCTGAAGCCAATGGAAAAGCCATGACCTACACTTTGGCAGTGGTTGATGAAGGCTTACTTGATTTAACCAGGTTTAAAACCCCTGATCCACATAGTCATTTCTATGCAAGAGAAGCATTAGGTGTTAAAACTTGGGACCTCTACGATTATGTAATGGGAGCCTTTGGAACTGAATTCAATAAAATTTTGAGCATAGGTGGAGATGAAGGAATCAATAGAAAATCGGGTGCCAACAAAGCCAAAAGATTTAAGCCAACAGTAAAGTTTATTGGACCATTTCACCTTCAAGAAGGCAAAACAAACACGCATCAAATAAACATCAACGATTATGTTGGTTCAGTAAGAGTGATGGTAGTAGCGGGTTACGAAGGCGCTTATGGATTTGCCGAAAAAGCGGTGCCCGTTAAAAAACCTTTAATGGTTTTGGCCACGCTACCAAGAGTTTTACGTCCGGGAGAAGAGGTGAAATTACCTGTTACGGTTTTTGCAATGGATGCAGCTATCAAACAAGTAAATGTGCAGGTTACTGGCAATGAATTGGTAGAATTTATTGGTTCAAACAGTAAAATAATTAAATTCACAACCATAGGCGATGAGATTGTAAATTTTGATCTACGTGTGAAAAAGGGAATGGGTATTGCCAAGGTTAAAATTGTGGCAGGCTCAGGTTCAGAAAGAGCTGTTACCGAAGTTGAATTGCAAGTAGAAAATCCTAATCCTTATGAAAACAATATCTATCAAAGTACACTTGAGGCCAACAAAGAATGGAACGTGAACTATGAATTACCAGGAATAGCGGGCACCAATACAGCCTCACTTGAAGTAAGCACCTTACCTCCTATCAATTTAGAAAAACGATTGAAGTACCTCATTCAATATCCTTATGGTTGCGTTGAACAAACCACTTCTGCAGTGTTTCCTCAATTAGGTTTGAACCGATTAATGGAGTTAAGTGATTACAGTAAAAGCGAAATTGAAAAAAATATCAAAGATGGTATTTATAGAATCAAAAGTTTTCAAAATACAGATGGTGGTTTAGGTTATTGGCAAGGCGAACAATCAAATGATGAATGGGGAACAAACTATGCCGGACATTTTATGATTGAGGCCCAAAATGCAGGTTATACCTTACCAATTAATTTTATGCCTGCCTGGAAAAAATTCCAACAAAACAAAGCCAACAATTGGGTGCCTAATAACAAACATTTAGGAGAATCTACGCAAGCTTACCGATTGTATACCCTAGCGCTAGCTAAAGCGCCAGAAATGGGTGCTATGAATAGACTCAAAGAGGAACCAAATCTAACTTCTGCAACACGCTGGAGATTGGCAGCTGCCTATGTTTTGGTTGGAAATAAAAATGTAGCATTGGAAATAATAAAGAATGAAAAAATAACGGTAGCCAATGTGCATACATTTGAAATGGAATACTCTTATGGTTCACCAGAAAGAGATGAGGCCATGATGTTAGAAACCTTAACGCTATTAGATGAAAAAGAAAAGGCATTTCCATTGCTTCAAAAGGTTTGTATGAACCTAAGCAGCGAAAGGTGGATGAGCACGCAGGCTACAGCCTATTCATTATTGGCAATTGCAAACTTAACAGGTAAATACAATGATGGCAAATCGCTCGAGTTTGAGTATACCCTAAATGGTAAAACTGTAAGTTATAAAACCAAATCTGCTTATGCGCAAATTAAGCTTCCTATTAGCAATGATGAAGGTGGCAAGTTAAATTTGAAAAGCAAAAGTAGTCAACTCATTTTTACTACAATTATTACTCGTGGTCAACCAGAAATTGGCAAGCAAACAGCTATGGAAAATGGTTTAAAAATGGACATTGTTTACAAGACCATGCAAGACCAAGTTTTTGATCCTAGCAAAATAGTTCAAGGCACAGATTTTAAAGTTGAAGTAACCATCACCAACCCAGGACTGATGGGTAATTACAACTATTTAGCTTTATCTCAAATGTTGCCATCGGGTTGGGAAATACACAACAATAGAATGGATAATAATCCAAGCAATACAAAGTATGGCACACCAAGATACCAAGATATAAGAGACGATAGGGTTTATACGCATTTTGATTTGGCAGCCAAGCAAAAAGTTACCTATGTACTATTACTCAATGCCTCTTATTTGGGTAAATTTTATTTGCCAGGTTTCAATTGTGAGGCCATGTATTTTGGAAAGGTACAAGCGAGAAATGCAGGTAAATGGGTAGAAGTAGTTCCAAAAAATTAATTACCTTTTCCTAGCATCTTCATGGGAGCGATTAAACTTTTAAAAAACCGAAAAATCATCAAATGGTTTATTGGTATTTGTTTGCTCATTGCATTTTGGTTCAGCCTACCCAAACCTCTTTTTAATAAGCCTTATTCAACGGTTTTATTGGATCAAAAAGGAAAATTACTGCAAGCTAAAATTGCCAGTGATGGCCAATGGCGGTTTAAAGAAGAACAATCAGTTCCAGAAAAGTTTGCCAAAGCAATTTTATGCTTTGAAGACAAGCGATTTTACTACCACCCTGGGGTTGATCCTATTGCATTTGCTAGAGCTATTTATTTAAATATGAAGCACCGTAGTATTGTGAGTGGCGGCTCTACACTTAGCATGCAAGTAATAAGAATTAGTAGAAATAAATCCCGCAATATTTTTCAAAAGCTATATGAAATGCTATTGAGCTTTAGGTTAGAAATTGGCTATAGTAAGAAAGAGATTCTATCACTGTATGCAAACCACGCGCCATTTGGAGGCAATGTTGTTGGCCTGCAAACTGCAGCGTGGCGCTATTTTGGAAGAAGTGCAGAACAACTATCTTGGGGCGAAGCGGCTGGCTTGGCAGTATTACCAAATAGTCCGTCTTTGGTTCGACCAGATAAAAATAGAAATGCCTTGAAAGCAAAACGTGATAGGTTATTGGATCAAATGAAAGCGAGTGGCATAATAGATGCACAAACTTGTATGCTTGCAAAACAAGAACCTATACCCTACCAGGCCAAAGCCTTGCCCAACCATGCTCCCAACCTATTGGCATCTTTGCAACAAGGTTTGCTGGGCAACAATAATTCCAATACTGCTTTATTGAAAACTACCATCGATATTAACCTCCAAGAAAGGGTAAATGAAATACTAGAGCAACACCACCAAGTGCTAAAATCGAACGGCATTAATAATTGTGCTGCCTTAGTAATGGATGTGGAAACAGGCAATGTAAAAGTATATGCAGGCAATGTTATTCATCCAGAGAATCCAGAAATAGAAAGTTATGTAGACATGATTCCTGCGAATAGGAGTCCGGGTAGCACGCTTAAACCACTTTTATATGCAGCCATGTTGCAAGATGGTTTGCAACTTCCTAAATCTTTGATTGCAGATATTCCTACCCAAGTTGCAGGCTATACTCCACAAAATTTCGACTTACAATTTGATGGTGCGGTGCCCGCAGGTAATGCACTTGCTAGGTCGTTGAACATACCAGCAGTGCGGCAATTACAGCAATACAGGTACGAAAGATTTTATTTCTTACTAAAACAATTAGGCATAAAAGGTTTGAACCAAGGGGCCAATCATTATGGTTTATCTCTCATATTAGGTGGAGGCGAAAATAGCATGTGGGAAATAAGTGGTGTGTATGCAAGCTTGGCAAGAATGCTCAATCATTATGGAAGCTATAGTGGCAAATATGATAAGAATGATTTGCATGCTCCAAGAGTTCTGTTTGAACCCAATGAAAAGAAAAACATAGCAATGCCATCAACCTTACAAGATAAATTTTTCTTAAATGCTGGAGCTGTATACAACACATTTGAAGCCATGCAAGAATTGGTTCGACCAGGAGAAGAACAATTGTGGAACCAATTTACTTCTTCAAAACGCATTGCTTGGAAAACAGGAACAAGCTTTGGATTTAGAGATGGTTGGGCTATAGGTATTACGCCTAAAAATGTTGTTTGTGTTTGGGTAGGCAATGCAGATGGTGAGGGCCGGCCAGGCTTAACTGGCATTTATACTGCGGCTCCCATCCTTTTCGATATATTTAAATTGCTGCCTTATTCGGCTTGGTTCAGCCAGCCTTATGATGATATGCAATGGACAGCCACCTGCCATGAAAGCGGTTATTTGCCTTCAAGATTTTGCAATAACATAGATACAATTTGGGCGGCCAATTCTATTAGCACTGCCCCTATTTGCAATTACCATCAAATGATTCACACAGACTATACCATGCGTTATAGGGTAAGCAGTGATTGTGAATCGCCTTCAAAAATGAAACACACAAGTTGGTTTGTTTTGCCACCTGCAATGGAGTGGTATTATAAAAACCATGATCCAAATTACAAGAGCTTGCCACCTTGGAGAAGTGATTGTGCAGGCAATCAAATGCAGCAAACCATGGAGATAATTTACCCGCGGAAATCGAACAGTATTTACATTCCAATTGAGCTAGATGGAAGCACGGGTAAATGTATTTTTGAGGTAGCTCATAGAAACAAACAAACAAAAATATTTTGGCACCTAGATGAAAAATACATGGGCACCACACAAGAGTTTCATCAAATGGGCTTAAGCCCCGCGCCCGGCAAGCACCAATTGGTTCTAGTAGATGAAAACGGCGAACGCTTGGAACAAAATTTTGAGGTGTTGAGGAAATAATATAGTATCTAGATAATCCAATTTTTTTTTTCTTTCAGTAGAAATAATATATTTACAAAAAAAAGCCATGCCCAATTTAAAGGCCCCTATTATTACCCTTATTGCTTGCCTTATTGCAGTAACAATAAATGCACAAGACTCAGAAAAATTTGGAAAAATTAGTCCTGATTTAGCCCAACAAAAAATCTGTTTAATAGATAGTAGTGCACATGCATTTGTTGTATTTGATAAGGGCGATTATAAAATACAATACTCTACACAAAAAGGATTCACCTGCTATGTTTCAAGACATTTACGCATAAAGATTTTAGATAAAAGTGGACTAAATTTTGGTTCAATTGAGATACCCGTTTCTAATGCAGATAATTTATTTGGAATAAAAGCTTTTACCTTAAACCCAAGCATTACAAACAGCGCTATTCAAAGTATTCCATTCGACAATAAAACCTTGATAATTGATAAAGTAAACAATTATTATAGCAAGTACAAAATTGCTATGCCTCAAGTAAAGGAAGGCTCTGTAATTGATCTTGTGTATGAACAAGAAATTAGCAATATAAATTATATCCCAACATGGGTATTTCAAAGAGGTATTCCAACCTTGCTAAGTCAAATCACCTTCAGTATTCCCGAGTATTTTGGCTACAATAACCATCTGAACGGACTACTTAATTTAAGCGAACAAAAAAACGAAGTCACTGATGAAAATATAATAGGTGATGGAGGTGCTACATTGCCATATAAAGAATACCATACTACCTATACCATTAAAAATGTACCGGCTTTTAAATCTGAGGTATTTGTTTACTGCGAGCAAGATTATTTAAGTATGCTCAACTTTGAATTGTCGAGAATTCAACTCCCCTTTACACATTCAAAATTTAGGGCATCAACCTGGGAACAGGTAAACCAACTCCTATTAGAAAATGACTATTTTGGTGAACAGCTAAATACATTGGATGAAGTGAAAGTGGATTTTTCAACGCTAAAAAGTAAATTTGAGGATAGCCTTCAATTTGCCAATTTATTGCTCAACCATGTCCGTTCAAAAATTAAATGGAACAAAGATTATTCTGTGTTAACTTCTGGAAAATTATCCAAAGTATACCAGCAGGGTAAAGGAAATTCCTCGGATGTAAACCTATTATTATACCAGTATCTTAAACTAGCAGGATACAAAGTGCAACCCTTTGTTATAAGTACGCTGAAAAATGGAAGATTGAGGTCTTTTTCGCCATCCATTGCAAAGTTTAATCATGTTTATTTACAATTATACTTGAATGAAAAATGGAACTCCATAGATGCAAGTTCTCCCTATTCAACCGTTGGTTCAATTCCTATGGAAGATAAAACCAATTTAGGTTTATTGGTTGGCAAGGGTTATGGATACCTATTTGAACCGCAAAGTTTGCGTAACAGAAAAACCATTTTTTATAATTTTACCCTAAACAAGGATGGAAGTTTAAATGGGACACTTACCAATGCATATGAGCAAGAAAGAGCACTTGAAAAGCGAGAAGATTATTCTGATTCAAGTGAAATTAAATTGAAAGAAATACTTATGAGCAAAGTAGAAAATGTGGAAATAGAGGACCTAAGCATTTCTAATATTTATGAACTTAACCAAAGTTTGATTGAAAAAGTTCAACTAAAAATACCCTCTTCACTTGAAAAAAATGGGGACAATTTTCTTTTCTTGCCTATTGTATTTGATAGAACAAAAGAAAATCCATTTGAAGAAAAAACAAGGACCTATCCAATACAAATTCCGGTAACAAAGCAAACCATTTTAAAAGTAACCCTAACCCTCCCAGAAAATTTACAAGTTGTGAAATTACCCGAAAACAAATATTACTCAACTGAAGATAAAGGAATTGAATATAAATATCAAACAAGCCAAACAGATAATATAGTTCAGTTATTAGTTGATTTTAAGACAAACAAAACATACTTCGAACCCAATGAATACAGCTCTCTTCAAGGCCTATTTGATAAGATTGTGGAATTAGAAAATCAATATATCTTGTTTACCAAAAAACCATAGGTATACATTATGAAACCCCTCTACTTCCTATTCTTAATTCTTTGGTTTGGCTCGAACCAACTGTTTGCTGCAGATGCCATAATTCTTGAAAATAAAAGAAACTTTACCATTGAATCTATTAAAAATGCAAAATATACTAGTACCTATAAAATAATTATCAATAATGAAAGAGGACTAAAATATGCTTATACGGTTTTGATGTACTCCCCATTCATATCAATACGCTCCTTTGAAGCAACTATAAGTGAAGAAGGTCAGGAGAAAGTTAAAAAAATAAAATTAAATCAACTTTACGACCACAGTTTTAGTGGCGCGAACTCATCCTTTTACATGGATTATAGGTATAAGTTATTCATGCCCGAAATAACCCATTACCCTGCACAAATCGACTTTTCAGTATCTATAACTTATCAAGGATTTATTAGCTTACCTCAATGGGATCCTGTT
>CAMCJW010000023.1 GCA_945875195.1 Chitinophaga pinensis
CATGCTTTCCAGTGTTTTAAAGAGTGAAACTGCCATTGAAGTAAATATTCAAATTGTGCGTATTTTTACAAGAATTAGAGAGGTTTTTGTAACACATAAAGATGTGTTATTAAAGATGGAGCAGTTAGAAAAAAAACTGCTGAAGCAAAATACAAAAGTTAGCAAGCATGAGCAAGAAATTCAAATGATATTTGATGCTTTGAAGCATTTATTGGATCCACCAAAAGTGCCAAGAAAAAGGATTGGGTTCAAACCGGAAAAGTAGAATTATTTAATAAATTAAAACCACGAACTACTCTTTTTTGATATGCTTTTGCTTGTTAATCTTAAGGCACCTAATAGGCGGCGTGTTTAATAATTTCTTTAAAAATCCTTATTATTTTTTAACAAATTTAGAATTTGAAATTAATCAAAGGAATAGCCCAAGCCAAATACTATACCATAATCAATTTTATTGGCGATAGGACTAGGTGGATGGGTGTCGGTTGAGTTATATACTGTGAGATTTATAGAAAGGTCACCAATTATTTCCCAATCAATTTTCAATTCACTATCGTGTCTTATTCTACCTTTTTGGGTTAAGCTAAAGTAGAAATTGGAACCTAAATTTAGTGTAATTTCTGGATTGTTAAATTTGAAGAAATAGTATTGCAGAATTAAAGGTAATTCTAAATGATCTGTTTCTATTCCTTCGATGCTCTTTTCTTGGTTAATTAACAATCCTGTTCCAATATACCCGTCCATTTCGTGGGTACTAAAAGCATCATATGCCATTCCATATCCTTCTTGGAAGCGCCTTGATAATCCCAACTCTAAATTTCTTTGGTAATTTAAAATGGCCAAACCAAGGAAATTAGGAGAATAAAATGTTTGGGTAATGAATTTAATATTTTCTCTATCCCTGGTATAATTTCCGCTAGATTGTGTACTGATTGAATTAGCGATTAATGAAAAATCACTTTTTTTGGTCATGTATTTGAGTGAACCACTAAAGTTCAATCGTCCAATATTACTTGATTTAGTATAAGAATAGCCCATGGAAACATCACCCTCTAAATTTTTTATGCTATCTCTTTCAAAAAAATACGAAATTGAATTAATTTTTTGGAATGTTAATTCTAGTGGAATTGAGTCGGAAATAATATTCAATAATCCGGGTCTAAAGCCTTTATTAATTTTTGAGTATATGATTTCTTTGGATGCTGTATTAATTCGGTATAGCTGTGAAGTTGCAATTAAATAATCAACAGAATTTGTTTTCATGTTAAACAAACCAATATCATCTGCATCAAAGTAGATCCTTCCTACGCTGATTTTCTTGAATTCACCATGCACCACAATTCCATTATGCAAATACAAGGTGTCTTTGGCGCCTTGTGCCATTGTTTTATTAAAGTGGCCAATTGCGATAATTAAAATGCAGGTCCAAATTTGTTTATTTAAACACTTAAACATGTTTGCAAAAATAGAAAGTTGTTTTTGTTTTTGCATTCAAGGATTAATTATAGTTCAGCCACAATTTCACTTCTCAATAAGTCCTGAAAATCCTCACGTCTTCTAATTAATTGAGTTTTATCTTTCCAAATAAGCACTTCTGCCGGTTTGAATCTGGCGTTGTAGTTACTGCTCATAGTAAATCCATAAGCTCCAGCATTTTTAAAACAAAGCATGTCTCCTTCGTGCACTTCGCTTAATTTTCTATCCCAACCAAAAGTATCTGTTTCGCAGATGTAGCCCACTACGGTGTAAATTCTTTGCTTTCCTTCTGGGTTGCTAAGGTTGATAATTGAATGGTAAGAATCATAGAGCATTGGTCTAATCAGATGATTCATGCCGCTATCCACCCCCACAAATACCGTTGCTGTTGTTTGTTTTAGTACGTTTACCTTTACCAAAAAGTAGCCAGCTTCACTCACAAGAAATTTACCTGGTTCAAACCATAATTCTAAATCTTTGCCATACTCTTTGCAGAATTCTTGAAAGCGTTGAGAAAGAGCTCCAGCCAGTTCTTCAATGTCAGTTGTGATATCACCTTCTTTGTATCCAACTTTAAATCCTGAACCAAAGTCTAAGAATTCAAGGTCGAGAAAATCTTTGGTGGCATCGAATAATATTTCGGCGCCTTGTAGAAATACGCCAGCATCCAATATATCGGAGCCAGTATGCATGTGCAAGCCATTTACCCTAATATTACTTGATTTAACAACGCGGGCAACATGCCTTAATTGGTATACTGAAATGCCAAATTTTGAATCGATGTGGCCGGTTGAAATTTTGGTATTTCCTCCAGCGAGAATATGCGGATTGATGCGGATACAACAAGGAACGGTATTGCCATATAAATGGCCAAATTGTTCTAGGATAGAAATGTTATCTATATTAATATGAACGCCTAATCTAACGGCTTCTTGAATTTCCTCAATACTCACGCAATTTGGTGTAAAAATTATATCCTTAGGATCAAAGCCAGCAAGTAAACCAAGTTTAACTTCATTGATTGAAACAGTATCTAAACCACTACCATGTTGTTTTAGTAGTTTTAAAATGGATGAATTGTTTAAAGCTTTGCATGCATATTTAACCTTGATATTAAGTGGTTTAAATGCATTGATTAATCGGTTGTATTGTTCAATAATTTTGTTTCCATCATATACATAAACCGGTGCACCAAATTCATTAGCTATTTCTGATAAATTGATACCTGAAACGGTATACTGTCCATTCACTATTTCCATATCCTGCGAAAATAGGCAAAAATGCAGCTATTAGCAATTGGCTTCTGGCCGCTAGCTTTTAATAATTTCGTAAAATAGAAAATGTATATTCTGGCTTCTCAAAATGTAAATATATTTAAATCTTGAAAAGCTAGAAGCCAGTAGCCAGAAGCCAGCGGTTAAAGGCTACAATCCAAATGCGTAATAGCCTTTGCTGCCATTGGGATTAATGCCTTCAACCAGCACACCACCTTTATGGTCTTCTAGGTTTAGTTTAACATCGGTTATTGTGCCAATAGGTTTTTTATCAATACTTGTAAGCACAAATCCATTTGGGATTCCCGCTTTTTTGAGTGGACTTTTTTCTCCCACAGATTTAATGCGCACGCCATTTGGAATTTTCAATTTTAGTCTTTCTTCTCTAGGTATACTTTCAAATTCACAATCTAAAATTTTGTTACTTTCTGTTTTTTCTATCATGGCAACGTTGGCTTTGCCATCTTTATTTTTTAGCGTAGCGGTAAATTCTAATTTGTTTCCTTTACGCAAAATGCCTACCAGCACTTTATCGCCGGGACTTTTCTTACCAACTTTTTCTTGTAATTCATTGCTGGTATTTACATTTGCTCCATCAATAGCAATTATAACATCCCCGTCTTTGATGCCTGCGGATGCAGCAGCAGAATTTTCATTTACTTTAGCTACAAAAATTCCTTTCACATCTTTTAATCCTTCCTTTTCTGCTAATTCATTGTTTACATCTTGAATTTGTACGCCTAATAATCCTCTTTGAACCTCTCCATACTTCATTAAATCATCAATTACTTTTTTCATGAGGTTAGAAGGAATGGCAAATGCGTATCCTGCATACTGACCAGTTTGGCTGGCAATGGCAGTATTGATGCCAATTAATTTGCCTTCAGTTGAAACCAACGCACCACCGCTATTTCCTGGATTAACGGCTGCATCTGTTTGTATAAATGCCTCAATAGCATACTGGGTTTCTGGGTTTCTTGGGTCGCGAATTAGGTTCAAACCGCGCCCTTTGGCACTAACAATACCTGCTGTTACGGTTGATGTAAGGTTAAATGGATTGCCAACCGCTAACACCCATTGGCCAATTTTTACCTCATCGGAGTTACCAACCACGGCGAAAGGCAAATTTTTTTCTTCAATGCGTAGAAGTGCTAAATCTGTATTTCTATCTCTGCCCAGTAATTCTGCAACGTATTCTCTCTTATCGTTTAAGATAACTTTAATTTTGTTAGCACCATCTATCACATGGTTATTGGTTACTATGTAGCCATCGCTAGAAATAATTACTCCTGAGCCAGAACCTTGTCTTTCCATTTGCGGACCTTCAAACCCCCGAAAGAAGCCTCCAAATGGGTCATTTTCAGAACTACCTTGGTTTTGATTTGGACCAACAGTAGTTATAATATGCACAACTGTTGGGGTAACCAATTCGGCTACGGCCACAAAATCTGGGTGGGAAATTTCTTGAATACTGGCATATTTTGCTAAATAATTACTGGTGAAGTTTACTTCCTCTTTGTTACTGATTAATTTGTTTAAACCAATAGCAATAAGCCCTCCAAGGGTTGCTATTGCGATCATTCCTAAGTACTTTTTCATTGATATTTATTTTTTTTAATTTTATTTTCAAAAATCATTCCAAGTTCAAAATGACAGATTTTTTAAAATATATTTGTTAAACGAAACGGGTTACGACAAATTTTACCAATAAAATGACCAAATTTGCCGTTGCTGTAAGTTCAGTAAAAATGCAATTTTCACACGACAAACACCAATATTATTTCGAAAAATATCTCAGAAATGAGATGGAAGGAGAGGAGCTAGCATCTTTTGAGGCGAAATTGGTTGACAATGAACCTTTAAAAAATAATTTTGAGTATTATAAAGCCAATCGTCAGAAAATAGTTGCTGAAGAATTGGCAGAATATGACGCGGATGAAATTTTAAAACCTAAGCCACAAAAAGGCGGTTGGGTTTTTACAGCCATTTCATTACTTTGTTTGGTGTTGATTGTTGATTATTTTTTGTCGGCTAATTACTCTGAAAGTTTGTCAGAAAATAAAGCGCGCAAGCCTTTTATTGAAACGATAAACATATTTAAGTCCAACGAAAATATAAAATTATCAGTTGATACTATTGAGGAGGTGATCAAAAAAACTACTCCTTTGATTCAAAAAGAAGAATATAGGGAAGACAGTTCATTGCAAATAGTAGCTATTGATTCTCAGTTTAATCAATATTTAAGGAGTAATAGTTCTAGTATACAAGGAGATTATTTTGTGGCCGATTCTTTGTTCAAAGTTTTGGAAGGTTCTCAAATAACAGAAAGCCGAAATGCCATGCGAATTAAAACAGATAGTTTGCTAGACGACAGCACCATTAATGTTTTGGTGATGAAAGGATTTTTTAAGAATGCTTCTTTAATTTCTAGACAATTATTGGTAGAATTTTGGGGCTCACCCATCCACTTTAGGGGGTATTTATTCAATGGAAAAAAACTTGTAATTTATGGATTTGATCCAATTTCTCCATTGTATCTGAGTTACCTAAGCGAAAATAATACCTATCATATATTTATAGGTAACAAAGAATTTCATTTATTTCCAGACAATCAATTTCACAAGTTAGTTTTAGAATAATGCACTTTAAAAAATACCAAGGAACAGGTAATGATTTTGTGATGTTAGATGATAGGGAACGAGTTTTCCCTACTAATGATATTGAGTTGATTGCGCAACTATGTAACAGAAGATTTGGCATAGGCGCAGATGGATTGATACTGCTTCAATATACAGCTGACAAGCAGTTTTACATGAAGTATTTTAACAGTGATGGCAAAGAGAGTAGCATGTGTGGCAATGGAGGCCGTTGTTTTGCTCAGTTTATTTTTGATACAGGATTAGCAATTGATGAAGTAGTATTCTATGCCATAGATGGAAAACACTTAGCAAAAAAAGATATTTTGTTACCTGAGGAAGCTGTAATCGCCTTGCAAATGATTTCTGTTGATACTGTAAAAGAATTAGGAACGGGTACCTATGAGTTAAATACGGGGTCGCCACATTATGTAAAATTTATAGAAGAGCCAATAGCTGAGATGGCTTTGGTTGAGGAGGCTAAAAAAATAAGGTATAATCCTATTTACAAAGAAAAGGGTATCAATATTAACTATTTGAACCTAATAGGTTTAAAAGAGGTTAGATTGAGAACGTATGAACGCGGTGTTGAGGATGAAACTTTGTCGTGTGGCACAGGAGCTACCGCCGCGGCCCTTTCTACGGCTTTATTTAACCAACTACCAGCCGGCAGTCACCAAATTCACCTTCAAGTTATGGGAGGTCAATTAAAGGTGAAATTTACTTTTTACCCAAATGACCAGCGTTTTGAGGATATTTGGTTGATTGGTTCAGCCAAAATGGTTTTTTCTGGGGAAATTTAGGTAATAAAAAACTTCCTTTTTACTTGACTTCTATTTTTCTTTTCACCTATCTTGCCTAACTTAATGTGTAGTGTAATTGATAGTTGTAAATACCCAGCCGTTCGCTTTAATTTATTCTTTGTTTCAGCACCCATTTTTGGGGTTGATACTAGAGCCGCATGTGGTTCAGATGAATGGCAAAGGGGCATTTACACTCACACACCAGCGGATTTTTTCTAAAACGGCTGATTATTTTTCAAAGAACATCCAGCCTGAAGACCTCAAATTGATTAAGATTTTGGATGAGGTGGATGATGATTTTATTTTTAAACGATACAATAAAGAGGTAAAGCGTAAAATAAGAACGGCTGAGTTTTTCTCAAAATACTGTAGTAAAGAAATGATGGAAGATCAAATTCGTCCGTTTATTGACGAGCGGATGAATCA
Organism: Chitinophaga pinensis; assembly: GCA_945875195.1. Taxonomy (GTDB): domain Bacteria; phylum Bacteroidota; class Bacteroidia; order UKL13-3; family UKL13-3; genus B1. The sequence continues at coordinate 6,616 of CAMCJW010000023.1, forward strand.
AGTATTTCAAATTTTGAGAGGAAGAACTATTTATAAAAATGGAAATGACAACAATCCTACCTCGGTTAAAATTACCATTGGGGAGGTTCAGGCAAATATTTGGTTTCATTTTAAAAATAGTCCTGAAGGAATTAGGTATTACCCAACCTTGCGTTACCAGAATCAAAAAGTAGAATTTATATATAAAGGTGCTCAAATTGTTTCAAAAACTCCTGCTTGGTTGCTTGTTGAAAACATGCTTTATGATTTTGAAAAGAATGTAGATGGTAAAAAATTATTGCCATTTATCAGCAAGCGTTACATTCAAATACCCAAAAAATCTGAGGAAAACTATTTAAGCAAATTTGTGCTGCAGCTAGTTGAAAAATACGATGTTCGGTCAGATTGTTTTCGGATACATACACAGCCTTCATTTGGCAGAGCGGTATTGAACATGCAAAATTTATTTGAGGATGAGGTAGCTTTGAGGTTGCAGTTTAATTATTCAGGAATTTTGTTTGACTATAATTCTGAACAAGAGGTTCACGCTCAACTATTAAAAGTGGGTGAGGAATATGCTTTTAATAAGGTTGCCCGCAACAGGAAATGGGAAGATGGCCGTATGCGCGCTTTATCGGGCATAGGTTTGGTTCATTCGCATTCTTGTTATTTTGTTTTGCCATCAACAACCATTAAAAAGAAGCAAGATGATTTTTTGGGTATAGGATCATCAGATAAATATGTTTTTTTGGATTGGTTGAATACCAATTTTGAAAATTTAAAATCACAAGAAATTGATGTAGAACAAGACCAATCGCACGCAAGATTTTACATTGGCCCACGCGAGTTAAAAATAGAAGTAAAAGAGCAAAGAGATTGGTTTGATGTGCAGGCTGTTGTTCAGTTTGGCGATTATTCTTTTCCATTTATTTCACTAAGAGAATATATCTTAAAAGGTAAGAGGGAGTTTATTTTGCCTAATGGGTTAATTGCTATTATTCCAGAAGAGTGGTTTGGAAATTTGAGTGGTGTGCTTGAATTTAGTACCAGCGATGACGACATTAAAATTGAAAAGCATCATATAGGCTTATTGGAAGAATTATCTCAAGGAGCTGGCCGATATCTTAGGATCAATGAAAAGCTGCAGAAAATGATGTCGTATGGGGCGCTTAGAGAAATGGAATTGCCTAAAGAATTTAAGGGCACTTTGAGGCCTTATCAAAAAGCTGGATTTGATTGGTTTTACTTTTTAAAAGATAACCAATTTGGAGGATGTTTAGCAGATGATATGGGTTTGGGTAAAACCATTCAAACATTGGCATTGATTCAAAAGGAAAAGGAGCTTTATTTAGCGCATGTTGCAGAACAAAAGACTCCTGAAATAAGTGCACCCCAAATAGTAGAACCTGCTGTTTTCACTGAGCAACCTGGAGTGCAATTGAGTATTTTTGACCAGCAAACTTTGGCCAATCCTCAGCAGAATAAGTTATTGTATATGCAATCTGGCGGAATAGCTCACCATAGCTTTAGCAAGTCCGCAACTTCTGCTGCTAGCAATGAAACATTCATTAAAACATCACTCATCATTGTTCCAAATTCATTGGTTTACAATTGGGTAAATGAAGCCCGAAAATTCACGCCAGGACTAAGGGTATTGGTATACACTGGAATTAATAGGATCAAAAATGCCAAGTACTTTGTAAAATATGATTTGGTGGTAACTACCTATGGAACGGTTAGGGTTGATATTGATATTTTTAAGGAGTTTAAATTTAACTATGTAATTTTAGATGAAAGTCAGGCCATAAAAAACGCCCAATCTCAAGTCTCAAAAGCAGTTAAATTATTATATTCGAGTAGGAAATTGGTGCTAACAGGAACCCCAATTGAGAATAGTGTGCAAGAGCTGTGGAGTCAACTTTCTTTTGTTAATCCTGGTTTGTTAGGAAGTTTACAAACTTTTACAGAACGCTTTGTACTGCCAATTGAAAGGCAAAAGGATTTAATGAAAGTTAGGCAACTTAAAGCCATTATTAGCCCATTTATTTTAAGAAGAACCAAGGATCAAGTGGCCACAGATTTGCCTGCAAAAATGGAGCAAGTGGTTTATTGTGAAATGAGTGAAGAGCAAAATGAAGCTTACGAAAAAGTGAAGTCGTATTACCGCAATGAAATCATCAAAGTAATTCGTGATATGGGGGTGAATAGGTCGCAATTTACCTTATTGCAAGGTTTAACTAAATTGAGACAAATAGCAAATCATCCATTGCTCGTAAATCCGGAATACGAAGGTGAAAGCGGTAAGTTTAAAGAGGTAACTTATATGGCACAAACGGCATTGGCAGAAGGACATAAGGTACTCATGTTTTCGCAGTTTGTTAGTCAATTAACCATTTATCGGAAGTGGTTCGAATCGCAACAAATACCTTATTGTTATTTAGATGGATCAATGACCAATGATGCCAGGCAACAGATGGTTAATAAATTTCAGGAGGGCAAAATGCCATTTTTTCTAATTTCACTCAAAGCAGGCGGGTTTGGCTTGAACCTAACCACTGCTGATTATGTATTTTTACTTGATCCATGGTGGAATCCTGCAGTTGAGCGTCAGGCAATAGATAGGGCGCATAGAATAGGGCAAACGCAGAATGTTTTTATCTATAAATTCATCACCAGAGACAGTGTAGAAGAAAAGATATTAGCACTTCAGGAAAAAAAGAAATTACTTGCAGATAATATTATAGAAACAGACGAATCTATTTTGAAGCATATTGATGTTGAAGAAATAATGGATTTGTTAAATTAAGTATGAAAGAAATGAACAAAAGAGAAAATTTATTAAAGCTCAGAGACCAAGCTCAATTAGGCGGAGGAATAGAAAGAATTGCCTCACAACACAAGAAAGGTAAATTAACTGCTCGAGAGAGAATTCATTTTTTAATGGATGAGGGCAGCTTTGAAGAAATAGGTGCCTTTGTTCAACACCGTAGCTCCGACTTTGGTATGGAAAACCAAAAGTTTTTGGGTGATGGTGTAGTTACTGGTTACGGAACCATTAATGGACGGTTAACGTATGTTTTCTCTCAAGATTTTACAATTTTTGGGGGCTCTTTATCTGAAACCCATGCCGAAAAAATTTGTAAGTTAATGGATTTAGCCATGAAGAATGGAGCACCAATAATTGGCTTAAACGACAGTGGTGGCGCTCGCATTCAAGAAGGAGTTGTAAGTTTGGGCGGTTATGCAGATATTTTTTATCGCAATACATTGGCATCAGGCGTAATACCTCAGCTTTCAGCAATTATGGGTCCATGCGCCGGCGGTGCTGTTTACAGTCCGGCTATTACAGATTATATCTTTATGGTTGAAAACTCTAGCTACATGTTTGTTACCGGTCCAAATGTTGTAAAGACTGTTACACATGAGGAAGTAAGTAGTGAAGATTTGGGTGGCGCATCTGTTCATTCCACCAAAAGTGGAGTGGCTCATTTTACCGGGGCAAATGAAATTGAAACCATACAACAGCTCAAAAAAATATTGAGTTATGTGCCTCAAAATTGCGAGGAAAAGGTTCCAATGATTCCATTTGAGATTGGGGATGAAATGCGACCGAAATTAATTGATATTATTCCCGAAAGTGCAAATCAGCCTTATGATATTAGGGAAGTTATTGATGAGGTGGCAGACGAAAATACTTTTTTTGAGGTTCATAAAAATTATGCAGAAAACATAGTTGTAGGTTTTGCTAGGTTAGCAGGAAAAAGTATTGGAATTGTGGCTAATCAGCCAGCATTTTTAGCTGGTGTTTTAGACATACATTCTTCACAAAAAGCCGCAAGGTTTGTGCGTTTTTGTGATTGTTTCAATATTCCATTGTTGGTGTTTGAAGATGTGCCAGGCTTTTTGCCAGGAACAGACCAGGAATGGAATGCCATTATTACCAATGGGGCAAAATTGCTATATGCTTTTTGTGAGGCCACAGTACCCAGAATTACTGTTATTACAAGGAAAGCATACGGTGGAGCCTATGATGTAATGAATAGTAAACATATAGGAGCTGATATGAATTTTGCTTGGCCTACCGCTGAAATTGCAGTTATGGGGGCAAAGGGTGCTGCTGAAATTATTTTTAAAAGACAAATTGATGCTTCAGAAAATAAGGAAATTGTTTTAAAGGCAAAAGAGCAAGAATATGCAGATTTATTTGCTAATCCTTATAGGGCGGCAGAAAGAGGTTTTATTGATGAGGTGATTTTACCTGAAGAAACAAGAAAGAAATTAATAAAAGCTTTTGCCATGCTAGAAAATAAGGTGGCAGTGCTGCCTAAGAAGAAACATGGTAATATTCCATTATAATGTTTTTTGTTTTTTTTCGTTGCTACAGTTGGTAAAATAAATTTAAATATGAATAAGGCTTCAATTGTTTTTTTAGGAATTTTGGTGTTTCTAGTGTTGAGTTCATTCAAAGGGTTTGGTCAAAGTAATATAGTTTGTGCCACCAAAATAACTTCAGTGAATGTGTTTTTAAACCAGGCACAAGTTACTAGAAATGGCAAAATTGTTTTGGAAGCAGGGATACATCAAGTGGTATTCGAAAAATTTTCTCCCTTATTGGTTCAAGGTTCAATAGAGGTTAAAGCTTCAACTGGTATAGAAATATTGGCAGTGAGCTCACAGAATGACCTCTTAAATATTACTGAAAAGCCTTTGTTGATTAAGGTATTGGAAGATTCATTATTGGTAGTAAATGAATTGTTAGTAGAAATAAAATCGGATAAGGATGCACTGGCCTGGCAAAAGGAATTATTGATTGCAAACAAAAGTATTGGTGGAGCTAATCTGGGTGTAAAGGCTGAAGAGTTGGAAGATATTTTAGATATTTACCAAAAGAAATTGCACGATTTTAAGTTGGCAAATACTCAATTAAATAGACAAGAAAGAAAGTTAATTGAAGAAAAATCAAAAATTGAGCAACAGTTAAAAGAATACAATGAAGGCACTTTGGCCATGAGTAATCAAGTAATTGTTCAAGTTAAAGTGAATAGCGCAAACCCGGAGGCGCAGTTTGAAATTAGGTATTTGGTAGGGGGAGTAAGCTGGCAACCATTTTATGATATTAGGGTTGCAGATACAAAATCTCCAGTTCAGTTTTTATTAAAGGCAAGTATCCAACAACAAACGGGTGAGAATTGGAACAATATTAAATTAAAGCTGGCAACTATTGATCCACTTGCAGGAGGAATCACACCCATATTGGTTCCATCCATGTTGTATTTTGTTCAAACCGAAACCTTTAAATCGAACCAAAGGAAACTTGAGAATTATGCTGCCCCCGCAGCAATGGCTGAGGAGGATGGCAGCTCACCAAAAAATAATGCAATTGCGCAACAAAATTTTTTAAACCTAGAGTTTGATGTTTTAGGAACAAGCTCTGTACCTTCTGATAACAAAAGTCATTTCGTAGAATTAAATAGATTTGCATTGGAAGCCGTTTATGGTTTGGCTTGTGTGCCAAAATTAAATACGGAGGTTTTTGTCACCGCAAATGTTCAATCCAATGAATTAATTAGTCAATTGAATGGCGAAGCAAATATTTACCTCAACGGTACTTTTACAGGAAAAACATATTTGTCTCAGCAGGCCAGCGACTCATTATTGGTTACATTGGGTAAAGACAATAGAATATTAGTAAAGCGAGAGAAGGTGAAAGAAATGTGCAGTAAATCATTATTTGGTTCAAACAAAAAGGATGCTAGTACCATAGAAATTACTCTTACGAATACTAGCTCTGACGCAATAGATTTAAATGTGAAAGACCAAATTCCACTTTCAAGTAACCAAGAAATTTTGGTTAAATTGGTGGATGCAGGGGGCGCCATTTATACTGCTGAATCTGGAATGTTGAACTGGTCAGTTTCAATTCCTGCGAAGCAAAGTAAGAAGCTCAGATTTGCTTTTGAAATAAGTTATCCGTCAGGAAAGGTAATAACAGGGTATTGAGATAATCTCTTGTTTGTAATCTAGTAATAATTTTTTTAATTTGAATAACTATAAACCAACAATAAAACATGAAACGTATCATTATAATAATTACCTTATTCGCAGCATGTGGATTAACCAATACCTTTGCTCAATTAGGTGGTGCAATGGATAAGTTGAGCAAGCAAGGATCAAAGGTAGTTGCCGATGCCCAAAAATCAACTACAGCAATTGGTTTAAGTGAATTAGATAAACAACTTAAAGACCAATTTAAATTGGATGGTGTTAAATCGCAAGTAATGGGTGATGCCTTAAAAATTAAGGTTGCCGATAGTGATTTTACAAAATTATCTGCTGCTTCAAAAACCAAGCAAGGAAACGACATATTAGGTTCTGCTATGGGTATTTTATCTCGAAGCGGCTTGAACCTAAAAAGTTTAGGAATAAAAAATGTGATTTTGGAAATGTTTAAATCAATGAACGTAAATGATGTGCTTTCTACGGTCAAGAAAACGCTGTAGTTATAATATTAAATAGCATTATAAAAGGAGCGGGTTTTTTAACCCGCTTTTTTTATGCATTTTTGAGGTATGGGTATCAAAGCACTATTAGCTAAACCATTTGCAAGCTATATCAAGCGAAAGGTTGAAAAAGAAAGCAGGGATGCATTGTTGTTGCAGCAAAATTGGTTCAATCAAATTATAGGTTCAGCCCAAAATACTAGTTTTGGTAAAGACCATCATTTTTCTGAGATTGATACCTATGAGGCATTTAAAAAGAATGTACCAATAAGAGATTACGAAGGTTTAAAACCATACATTGACAAAATTGTGGCAGGCGGCTATGATATTTTATGGCCAGGCAGGCCTTTGTATTTTGCCAAAACATCTGGAACAACAAGTGGGGTTAAATATATACCAATTTCAAAAGAATCTATAGGTTTTCATATCAACTCTGCGCGCAATGCTTTATTGCTATACATAGCAGAAACGAGTAAAGTAAATTTTGTAGATGGGAAATTAATCTTTCTATCTGGTAGCCCAATCATGGAGAAAAAGCATGGTGTTTTTGTGGGTCGTTTAAGCGGAATAGTAAACCACCATGTTCCGGCTTATTTGCGTAAAAATCAAATGCCTAGTTATGCTACCAATTGTATGGAAGATTGGGAAGAGAAAGTTTCAAAAATAACAGATGAAACTTTGGCAGAAGATATGACACTTATTAGTGGCATTCCACCTTGGGTTCAAATGTATTTTGATTTAATAAAATCGAGAACGGGAAAGGCAATTAAAGATGTGTTTCCAAACTTTAATTTGTTTGTTTATGGGGGTGTTAATTTTGAACCTTATAGAGCAAAAATAGAAGAGAGTATTGGAAAGAAAATTGACACCATAGAAACATACCCTGCATCGGAAGGATTTATTGCTTACCAAGATTCGCAGCATGCAGATGGTTTGTTATTATTGGCAAACAATGGTATTTTTTATGAGTTTATTCCTGTTCATGAATTTTACAATGAAACACCCACTCGTATTTCATTGGCAGAAGTGGAATTAAAGGTAAACTATGTCTTAATTCTAAACACCAATGCAGGATTATATGGTTACAATATAGGAGACACCGTAAAGTTTGTTTCGCTAAGTCCTTATAGGATTAAAGTAACCGGTCGTATCAAGCATTATATATCTGCTTTTGGAGAGCATGTAATTGGGGAGGAAGTGGAAGCTGCTTTATTAAGTGTTGCCAATAATCAAGGCGTTTCTATCATTGAATTTACGGTAGCCCCTCAAGTAAATCCGCCAGAAGGAGGGTTACCTTACCATGAATGGTTTGTTTCATTTGAAAGATTACCCGTTGATTTGAACCAATTTGCAAAAGAGGTAGATGAAGCCATGCAACAAAAGAACATTTATTACAACGATTTAATTGTAGGTAACATTTTGCAAGGTTTGAAAATAAGGGTTTTGCCACCAGATGCCTTCATCAATTTCATGAAATTAGAAGGTAAGTTAGGCGGACAAAATAAAGTGCCAAGATTAAGTAATGACAGGAAAATAGTAGATAGGTTGGTGTAATTGTTTTAGATAAATAAGGTTAAAAAATATTATTTGGTTAAATGGCGATGTATAAGTTTTTTTGTTACTAGGATTTGCTTCATTTACTTCTTTGGAGTTTTAATTGAATTTGGTTTAAGTAGGTAGCAAATATTTACGTTGTTTTGTTTAAAATAATATCACATTTTGCAAAAGTATTCATGGAACATCAAAAGAAAAAAATAGCCATATTAGGCAGTACTGGAAGCATTGGTACCCAAGCATTGGAAGTGGTGAGTGAGCAAAGTGATTTTTTGGAGGTAGAGGTATTAACGGCCAACAGCAATGCCGATTTATTGATAGCACAAGCCATACAATATAAGCCCAATCATGTTGTAATTGCCGATGAAAGTAAATACTTGCAAGTTAAGTCTGCTTTAGATCCATTGGATATAAAAGTATTTGCAGGAAATAAAGCCATTGAAGAATTAATGGGAATTACCGAGTCCGATCTAGTTTTAACAGCCATGGTAGGTTATAGTGGCTTAAAGCCAACCATAAGTGCCATAGAAAACAATAAGAAAATAGCACTTGCCAATAAAGAAACTCTTGTGGTTGCAGGCGAATTGGTAACTCGTTTATGTGCGGAGCATAAAGTGGAGATGATTCCTGTAGATTCTGAGCATTCTGCTATTTTTCAATGCTTGGTTGGTGAGGGTTTGAACCCAATTGAACGAATTATTTTAACAGCATCTGGCGGCCCATTTAGAGGTAAGCACCGAGACGAATTATTGGAAGTTACAAAGGCCCAAGCACTAAAACATCCTAATTGGAGCATGGGTGCAAAAATTACCATTGATTCAGCCACAATGATGAATAAGGGATTGGAAGTAATTGAGGCAAAATGGTTATTCGGATTAAGTAAGGAGCAAATTGATGTAGTGGTTCACCCACAATCAATCATTCACAGTATGGTAGAGTTTAACGATGGAAGTATTAAAGCGCAAATGGGCCTGCCTGATATGAAATTACCCATTCACTATGCTTTCTTTTTTCCGCAAAGGGTTAAAACAGATTTTAGAAGATTAAGCTTTAAGGAAATGAAGACCCTCACTTTTGAGGAGCCAGATGCTATTACCTTTAGAAATTTGGGACTGGCTTATGAGGCCATGGACAAAGGGGGAAATATGGCCTGCATTCTCAATGCTGCCAATGAAATTGCTGTGGAGGCTTTTTTGCAGGATAAAATTAAATTTCTACAAATAGCTGAGCTAAATGAAAAATGTATGAGCCAAGTTGGATTTATTATGAAACCTAACCTCAACGATTATGTGGAAACAGATGCGGAGACAAGAAGAATTGCAAGAGATTTATTGGCATAAAATGTTTATTATTGCCACTTATTACAGAAGAAAAAAATACACATGCAAGCATTAATAATGGCGGCTCAGCTTATCTTGGGCATTTCTATACTGGTTATTTTACACGAATTTGGACATTATCTGGCTGCAAGAGCTTTTGGAATTAAAGTAGAGAAATTCTATTTGTTTTTTGATGCTTGGGGAGTGAAATTGTTTTCAATGAAAATTGGGGATACCGAATGGGGTATTGGTTGGTTGCCTTTAGGCGGCTATGTGAAAATTGCAGGAATGATAGATGAAAGCATGGATAAAGAAGCCATGAAATTGCCTGCACAACCTTGGGAATTTAGAAGCAAGCCGGCTTGGCAGCGCCTTATTGTTATGGTTGGTGGTGTAGTAGTGAATATTATCACAGGCATTGTGATTTTTGCCATGATGAGTTATTCTTATGGTGAAAAATATATTCAAAATTCATCGGTTCAGAAGGGAATAGTGCCTTCTCAAATTGCAAAAGATTGTGGCTTTATGTTGGGAGATAAATTGATATCTGTTAACGGTACATCTATTGTAAGATTTGAAGAAGCGCTCAAAATAAAACATATTTTAGGTACAGAAGTTAAGTATGAAGTAGAGAGGAATGGGCAAATATTTGAGGTAACATTACCTCCAGATTTTGCGAAAAAATTTAGTGATGCAAAGGCTGATTTTTTTGTGCCAAGGATGCATTTTTTTGTAGCCGAGCTAACACCTGGATATCCAGCAGAAAAAGCAGGCTTGCAAGTCAATGATGTGATTACCAAAATAAACAGCACGAGTTTCGAATTCTTTGATGAGTTTCAAGGATTGTTAAAAGAAAATGCTGGAAAAGAGGTTGAATTAGGGATTACCAGAAACAATGAGCCTGTAACAATAAAAGTTATGGTTGATGAAAATGGTAGAGTTGGGTTCAAACCGGATTCAAAAGATTTCGAATACGAGGTTGTTTCCTATTCATTTTTAGGGTCATTTCCTGCTGGCCTCAACAGGGCAGTTGAAACTATTGATGCCCAAATTAAGGGCTGGGGAAAAATATTTAATGGTGATATTGCCGTAAATAAAGCAGTTCAAGGTCCTATTGGCATTGCCAAGTTTTATGGTGGCGAATGGATTTGGAGTAGGTTTTGGATGTTTACTGCCCTTATTTCTTTGGGGTTGGCCTTTATGAATATTTTGCCAATTCCTGCATTAGACGGCGGTCATGTTTTATTTTTATTAATAGAAATGATGATTGGCCGCCCATTGAGTGAGAAGTTTTTGG
>CAMCJW010000024.1 GCA_945875195.1 Chitinophaga pinensis
TCAGGACTAATTGTTACTGTATAATTGCCTACCCCATTCTCACCTATTTGGTTCAAACCGAATAAACCTGATTCATTTAAATCTGAACTAATCCTTACCTCAATATTTCCAGCAATACTTCTATTGTTTAAAAACTCAAACATACCGCCAGATCCCGTTAGAGATGTGTAAGCCTGACCAACACCAACTTTAAATACTGTATTGGCTGGAATAATTGGGAAAATTACATAGAAATTAGGATTAACTGGATGTGCTGATACCGTGTTAACATCTGAAGCAACCGCAAATGGAGCGGAAGAAATAATATTACCAGCCAAATCTTGAGCTAATACATAATAAAATACGGTATCATTTGAAGTTACGCCACCAACAGTGGTATAATCTAATGTAAAACTAAATGTAGCACTATTTGCTGTTCCGCTATTGGTGGTCGCTGCAGCATTAGTGTATGCCCCATTTACTCCTTTTTTGTAATAAATCCTTGCAGCATTTGCACCAGTTAAAGGTACGCCACCAAGATCAGAAACAACAACATTGCTTAAAGTTCTTGGACCAACATTGTCGCCAGTATTACCCAAAGTAGCAAAAGTAATAGTTGGAGTTAATGCATCAGGAGTCATGGTAAATACACCTGCATGAGCACCAATATCTGCGCCAGTTAAGCCTGACCTGCTATTATTATCTATATCAACTGAAACCAATGAAGATATACTTGCATCTGCACCACCTTCAACAGGGTTAGAAGCATTTAACCTCAAATTTACCAATGATGCGTTTCCTGTGGCATTTTGGAAGAAAGGAGCAGTGGCAACACCGCTATTGTAATCTAAGCCTGTTGTAACATTCCAACCGCCTGTTCCACGTAAAGAGCTGATATCGCTTAAAGTTCCGAATAACATGGCACCGGTGCCAGTTGCTGCAAAAAGGTTATTGTTACTATTTAACCTCAATAGGTCATTTAACTTAACAGCATAATGGAATCCATTTGCTGAACCTAAGTTAGAAGAAGCATTATAAAAAATATTATTTCTTAGATTTAAAACAAATCCTGTGGTGATGGTTGAACTATTAAAAAATGCATAAGTTGGTGTAGTTCCAGCATTTGGAGATGCACCAATGTAAACAGTATTATGATAATAATTGCAACCTGTGGTGGTATTATGAAAAATACCTCTCACCTCCATTTGATTACTGCTAGCTATGCCCGCAGAATCAATACCCAAACGAATCATATTGTTACTAAAAGTACCAAATCCAGCATTGTTCTGAATACCAATAATTAGGCCATTGCCCAAACTAGTATTCCTCAAAGAATGAATAGTATTTCTGGTAATAAAGTTATTTCCAGTAGTGGTTCCTTGGTAAAATAAGCCAATAACTTGTGTGTTAGTAAAATTAGGCGTATTCAAGCTTAGTGAATGAATGGTATTTCCAGAAATGGTATTATTAATGCCACTTCCATTATAACTTAAACCAAGTATTGGACTAGCAGTTGTAGTTCCTGTACTAATACTATTCGTGCTCATATTGCTAATAGTATTTCCACTAACATTGATACCAGCTGGACTGTTTATAAATACGATACCTCCTATTTGAGTGGCAGCAGGAACTGTTGGCAAATTCCTCAAATTTATTATTGTATTATTTGATACAACTTGTGCGGCAACTGTTGAGGAATTAAATATACCATGAATTGCAGCAAAGGTACCAGAGCTTATAGATGAAGAAGGATTCGAAATCCCATTAATTGTGTTATTTGAAATATTATTTAATCCACCAGTTGCAAAAATACCATATGAGGTTGTAGAATGAACAGTAAAATTGAAATTCGAAAGGTTGCTAATTGCATTATTGGTAATTGTTTGTGAAGGACTAAATGACGAAATTCCAATACCCACCAAAGAAGAAGATGTGGTAGAACTTGAGCTTGTTGATTGGGTGGTAAGATTGCTAATTGAATTTCCCGTTACCAAAGAAAAATTGGTTGAACCACTAGACACCATAATTCCTCTTACTGCAGCTATAGTACCAATATTATTGGCGAGCAAATTACGATTGGTATTACTTTGAATAGTAATATCTGAAGTAGTTGATGACTGAATACCTACAACTGCTGAATTTGCATTACTGGTTAAACTATTTGCAGTAACTGAACCAATGGTATTATTGCTCACAACATTGATACCACCTGTTAAATTAATGCCAATAATACCACCACTATTATTCACTACGTTTTGGATAATATTATTATTAATATAGGCACCAGTAACTGATCCTACAGCAATCCTCATACCTTCAAAACCAGATGCATTTGCAGAATTAAAAGATGGTAAAGAGGCATTTGGACCAGAACCTCCAATGAAGTTTCCTACAATGGTATCATTATTTGAAAGAGTTGTATTTTGAAACAATATTCCTAAAAATAACGCTGAGGTTGGCGGTGTATTTGAATTATGGTAAATATGGTTATTTCTTATACCAATATTGTTACCAGTGCCAGCATTCATGAACACAGCTGCTTGATTAAAACTATTAAAATAACAATTTTGAATAGTAATATTATCATTCTCCTTACCAACCGTACCTGACGAAACAATACCATTTCCGGCATTGTTTGTGGTAGTATCCGCTCTAAAATAAGAGTTTGCTATGAGTATTGAATCATTACCTGTTGTATTGGTGGTTGAACCAATAGTAAATAAAGTGTTAGTAGAACTCGACCTACCCTCAACTATTAAATTGGTAAAAGTATTTCTATTTGCATCATTGGTTAAACCAATAACACCCGAGGTTAAATTCCTATTTCTAATAACCAAATTGGTATCAGTTGAACTTCCTCCCGCACCAACACCAGTTAAGGTTAAATTATCCGTACCCACAAACCTTAAAGTTATACCAGCAAAATCACTTATAATTAACTTCTTGGTATTTAAACCTCCTGTGCCTGGTCTAATGGTTAATGAATAATTATAACTTCCTTGAACACCAGCTGAAGTTTCTAACCAACTATTTAAAGCAACTGCGCCACTTTCAATGAGGGTATCACCTGTTATATTGATGATTGTATTACCAGATAAAAATCCATTATTGATGGCATTAAACAATCCTGTATCACCAGCACATGTTAAACATCTGTATGTTTCACCAGGACCAACATTTAAAACAGTTGGCAGGGGAGCAGAAATTAAATAGCTACTCAAAACGTTTGGCGAATCCAAAATTGAATTTACATCCGATGCGATACCAAATATAGGAGCTACTCTGGTATTTTGCGCGGCATCCTGAGCTACAAAGAAATAATTAACTGTATCACCTAAAACAGCACCAATCGCAGAATGATCAAAGTCAAATGACCATGTTCCATTTGTTAAAATACCAGCATTCAATGTTCCTACAGCTGTTGTTAATGTTGCATTGCTATTCTTTTTATAATACATGGTTGGCCTTGAACCAAGTGTATTAGAAACTCCTACATTATCTGTGATGGTTACATTTATTGTTCTGTTTGTTAAAACTGCAGTGTTGGTTAAAGCTGTATAAGTTATTGATGGAGGGAATATATCTGGAGATTTTGTAAAATTACCTGCATCAGCTCCAATATCCACGCCTGTAGAATCACTGCGAAGACCGCCATCAAAATCATCCAATACAACTAATGTTAAACTTGGATCACCAGCTCCTTCAGCAGGATTACTTGCATTTAAACGCAAATTACCGGTTGATGCGTTACCAAATGTATTTCTAAACGAAGGATTTCCAGCACCACTATTGAAGTCGAATGGAGTTACTTGATTAGAAGCTTGCCAACTTGGCAAATTACCAGTTCCGGTAAATCCTTTAAAGAAGGTGTAATTTAAATTGCTTGCACCTAGTGTGGAAGTCCCAACCATTACATAAACGGCTCCATCAGTTGTATCTCCTACACTGAAAATATTGAAATTAGAAATAACAAAACTTGTTGAAGCTAGTTTCATCGCAGCATGCACACCACTTGTTAAATAATTTCCTGTATTGAAATTAACTCCTTCATTCATGAAAATATTATTTTTAATATTAATGATTGATCCAAATGACTGAGTGGTTTGGTTAAAAGCAGCTGTGAAATGAGTGTTTAAAAATGTGGGTTGTTGTGCAAAGTTATTGGTTACATAAACAGAATTATGGTAAAAATTATTAGCAGAACTCGTTCCCAAAGATATACCAAAGATATTGTACATACCTTGATTTAAAGGTGTTCCATCAGCATCAAATCCTAAACGCACCATGTTATTGGTATAGTTTGTTGTTCCTGCATTTGCATAAATACCATGAATGGTAGCGGGATTAGTTGAGGCGCAACTGATGCTATGTATATTATTTCTATTGACCACATTAGTTCCCACAGTTGAAATTGAAGTATATAATCCAATAAGTGATTGGCCAATATTTGCCAAATTATTTAAGCTATAAAGTGAATGAATAGTATTTCTTGAAACATTAATATTAGATGAACCACCATTATAAGAAATACCAATTATTGCTGAGCCAGACAGAGTAGAACTTGAAGAAGAATATGAGTATAATTTCCTTACTATATTATCTGTTAGGGTTAAACTTGCCCCTGTGGCATAAAAACCTATAGTTTGAGTTAAACCAACGGCACTTTGGTTCAAAGTATCAACCAAGTTATTTGAAATTACCCCACCTGTTGAAGATGAGGTATGCATTAAACCAATTAATGAAGCAGAGGTTGTTGTACCAGTACTTACATTTGAATTACTTAAATTTCTAATTTGATTTCCAGAAATATTATTTACACCTGATGTAGCAACTATACCTATAACCTTTACTGCCGAAAAACTTATACCAGTGTTATTAAGGTTAAAAATAAGATTATTGTTTATAGTTTGTGAACTTCCAAACGAACTAACTGCAATTCCTACTAAGGAAGCTAAATTAGTTGATCCTGTATTTCCCGAAATAGTATTTAGATTATTAATGGTATTGTTATTAACGGTAATTCCATTTGATGTATTTGACATCACAATTCCTTTTAAACTACCTGTTGTTAGCGCGTTAGTATGATTAATATTGGCAATAGTATTATTACTTGCAATAACTGCATTTGATCCACTATAAATTATCCCTGTAACTAATGCATTTCCTGCATGAATTATATTATTAGTAACTACACTACTTCCAATTGTATTTCCACTTACTCCTCCAATATTAGCTACACCGGCAGTAACTTGAATTCCAGTAAAAGTTGAAGCAGTGGTACTATTAAAATTAATATTTTGAATAGTATTTCCTTGAATACTCACCCCTGTTGCACTTCCTACAGAACAATTGATACCATTAAATGTAACTGCGCCAGTATTGGTTAATGATAAACCACCACAGAACCTTGCCCTACCACCAATATAGTTTCCAGAAATGGTGTCACCATTACTAAAAGTATTGGAAATTTGAATTCCTGTTAAAGCTGTTGATGGTAAAAATGGATTGTTGTTGTAAAAATGATTGTTATTAATAACCAAGGCATTTCCAGCACCAGTGGTTAATATCATACCTGCACTACTAAAGTTAAAAATATTGTTATTATTGATTGTAATGTTGTCATTTTCTTTATTGGTAGTGCCTGTTAAATAAATAGCATTTGCATAAGGAGATGCAACTATTGCACTCGAATAAATATTACATCCTGTAATAGCAATATTATCATTTCCTGATCCTACACCTGCTCCAGCAATTAAAACCAAGCCGCTAAATGTGCTTGTGTTTGCTCCTTTAATAACCAAATTAGTTAATGCATGATTTGAGGCATCATTTGAATATTGAAAAACAACAGCATTACTTGTATTCATAAACACCAAATTGGTATCTGTTGAGGCACCTGTTGGTGAAATACCTGTAAAGGTTACATTGCTTGCGCCGCTTAATCGGATCAATCCAGAAGCTGCTGCACCACTTACAACAAATTGAGTATTAGTGGCTGGACGAATAGTTAAAGTATAGCCATAACTACCCAAGGCACCACCACTTACTTGCGCAATAGTGTTTAATTGAGCAGCTCCAGTTTCTGTTAAGTTACTAGTAATTTGCACATCTGTATTTGAACTAATTGCACCGTTATTAATATTAAAGAACAACCCTGTTGCATCATTTGCGGTTAAACTTGTTATTGCATTTCCAGCACCTACCAAAATAGTAGAAGTTAAAGTACTGGTCATTCTATAATTATTAAGAATGGTATTTGGCGCAGGATTCGCAACTATTGTATTTACATCTGTAGCAACTGCATAAGGACTAGAGGAAACAATATTTCCAACTAAATCTTGAGCCACCACATAATAATAAATAGAATCGTTTGGTGCAATTCCAGAAACCAATGAATGGTCTATTGTAAAACTCCACTGACTAGAAGTGGCAGTTCCTAAGTCTAATGTACCCGCTGCACTTGCGTAAGTACCTAAATTATTTTTCTTGAAATATATCCTTGGAATGAACAAACCAGTTGTTGGAATGCCGCCACCATCAGTAATAGATACCGTAAGGGTTCTGTTACTTGTTAAGAAAGTATTTGCTAATGGCGTAAATGCAATAATTGGTGCAAAATTATCTGTTGACAAAGTGAAATTACCTGCATCGGCACCAACATCAACTGGGGTTCTTGTGCCACGAGCCAAGCCATCAAAATTATCTGCAACAGAGGCTGTAGCGTCTCCCATTCCTTCGGCTGGAGTTGGAGATTGTAATTTAACGCTTCCTGTTATTGATGTACCAGTTGGCAATACAAAATTAGGATCACCAATACCGCTATTACCATCTAATCTAGTGGCAGCAGCCCAGCCGGTTAAACCGGTAATGGTTGTATAAGCTGTTAAATTATTCATCCCCATTCTGCCACCAGTTCCTGGGAAATAATATAAATTGTTATTACTATTTAAAAAAGTAGTTCCTAAAACCTTTATGCCACAATGGAATCCAGTTCCACCTGAGGCCACATTGGCAAAAATATTATTCCTAACATCTGCGGTTCCTGTTGCTAAAACACTTGTAAATTCTATTGCTGCAGTATTACTTGTTCCAGCTGCATGTGTTCCTGCTATATAAACCGTGTTATGATAAATTTTTAATCCTAAAGCACCACCCACATTTGAACCAGTAAAAAGTATACCTCTTCTAACAAATGGACCAGCTTGCATAACGCCAGCGGCATCATACCCTAACCTAATTTGGTTATTTTGAACTGTAGCAACTGAATTGGTTATATTTAAGCCAGTAAACCCACCTGCAGCAGAGGTTACCAAGCTAAAACTATGAATATTATTTCTGGTAATTAATGTTGTATTGTTTAAAAAGGTATTACTACTATTATGGGCTATCCCAGTTATAAATGCAGCGGCAGTTGTATTCGAATTTGCCAAACTATGTATGGTATTTTGTGAAACTGTTTGGTTTAACCCTGTTGAATTAATATTTATTCCAATTATGGAAGGAGCAGTCTGACTTATTGCAGAACTATTGGTCAAAATTCTAGTAATAACATTTCCTGTCACAATATTCCCGGTTGCACCGGCCAAATAAATACCTTGAATTTCTGTCCCGCCCGCAATTGTTGGTATTGAGGTTAATGAATCAATTGTATTATTTGTAACTGTTGTAACCGATGTTCCAGATAACATCATCCCATTTAACATGGCATTAGTAGTAGTATTAACATTTGCTGTTGTTATAGTAGATAGATTTGATACTGTATTACTTGTTATGGTATTTGTACCACCACTTGCCATGACTCCGTTTAATTGCCATGCAGAGGCATTCCCTAACCTTAAGTTTTGTATGGTATTTCCAGAAATGGTATTAGTACCTCCTGAAACCAATAATCCATTTATAGCTGCTATTGTGGTTGAACCACTAAATGTACTATTTGAATTGTAATTACTAATAATATTATTTTGAATTAAATTATTTGATCCAAAACCAGCGTAAGCTATACCAACCATTGTGTGTGTACCAGCTTGTAAATTTGAATTTACACCTAGAGAACCACCAATTGTGTTGTTTGAGAATACCAAAGATGTTGGACTTGATGAAACACCTATTCCTACAAAACCTGCGGCTAAAGCCGAACCAGTATTGGTACCTAACAATTTTATGTTATATACACCATTTCCTGTTATAGTTTGTGTACCTGAACCAGCAGAACTTAATATTCCTCTGAAGGCAGCAGCTGTTCCAATATTGGTCATATTAATATTGGCTATGGTATTATTGGTAATGGTATGAATACCACTTGAAGTATTTGAAATACCAACAATAGCTCCATTGTTCGCAGATACAATACTATTTGCTGTTGAGGCATGTCCAATAATGTTTGGTCCTGATCCACCTATTAAGAAACTACCAGCACTTTGGGTTTGAATACCAGTTAAGGAACGAGATCCAGCTGTGGCACTCATATTGATATTTTGAATCACATTGTTCTGAATCAAAGTTTGTGTAGCACTAGTTGTATTAGAGGCAACAATTGCGGTAAACGAACCAAATGTTCCAGAAAAATTTAATGCTGAACCAGCACACATTGGCGCTGTCCCTCCAAAATAATTATTACTGATTACATGTCCAAATGAATTGGCAGTTCCTGTTGATGGCACAAAATTAATGGCAACCATTGCAGATGTACTTACATTTAATGCAGTAGTATCATAAAAACTATTACCTGTTATGTTCCAATAAGCTCCATTTCCTGAACCAGTTGAGGCTACCGAAATACCGCTGTTTAAAAAGTTATAGAAATTATTATTGCTAATGGTATAGTAATCATTTTGTGCAGCCAATGATTGACCAGCTGCGTAAATTCCATTTGCCAATGTTGGAGCGATAGCAGTATTTGCATAACTTCTAATATTGTTGTTCATGATAGCAATACTATCATTACCATTCACTCCAGTTGTACCTCCAATGGCAATTGCACCAGATATTGTTGAAGTATTCGCACTCTTAATAAAACAATGCTGAACTATTACCCCTTTGGCATCATTTACAATATTAATTGCAGGGTTAGCTCCGTTTCCATTGCTAATAACCATGGTATTTGAAGTTCCCGTTCCACCCGGTCTACCATCAAAAGACACATATTGAGCGCCATTTAAGTTAAAAATAGAAAATGCTCCTGCAGCTAAATTTTCAATCAAAACTCCCGTTGAAGAACTAACTGGTCTTATAGTTAACAATGGGGTACTTGCATTACAGCTAGGGCAAAAATTAGGAATTTTATTTATAGCCAAAGGAAAAGTTTCACCAGTGGCAACTGAATATAATGAGTTGGTTAATGAGAAAGTTACAGGGCCTGTTGCGCCTACAACATTCAATTCATTTATTGCAGCAGTTAAAGTTGGGTATGCTCCACCTGAGCCAATGGTATAATCTCCATTAAATCTTGGCCTAATCGTTCTAGTTCCTACTGGCGCGCTAATTAATGGAAAAAAACTCCTAATTGTTGTGGCAGAATCATATGTACCTGAAACAAATTCCGCATCTAACAAATTGTTTGGAGTTGCTGTTGCATTTACATCATAAGCTAGCCAAAAATAGAGCGTGCTTGCAGTACAACCACCAATTAACGTCTGGTCTCCAGTAACCGTGAAGGTGCCTCCAGGCGATGAAACTACAGAACCAAATGGTATTGCTGTGCTAAAAACAGAACTTGTTCCTGTATAATATACTTTTGCATTTGTAATATCTGAATTAATTGTTGTTCCATTGGTAGAAAAATTCAAAGATTTTAACTTCAATGCACTTCCAGCACCAGTTACTTGAACTGGTATAGAAATAATAGCCTGGTCAATCGCACCATTTGGCACTACGGATGTTATAGGTTGAGTGGTAGTTGATGAAGTAAACGACATCAATGGAGGGGTTAAAAAATTTACATTGTAATCTTCTGTTTCTCCATAAGTAGAATTTAAACAAGGGGTAACTGAAGTAGCTGAAGTTGTCTCCAAATCAACAATTCTCATTCTAGTTGGTCCAGGTGTTACCGTTCCAGGTACCGTAAAAGAAGCTGTATGCGTAGATGGAAATGGATTGGTAGCAGTAAATGTTGCAATTAACTCTGTAGCTTCATCAAAAGTCCCATCCTTATTATAGTCTATCCAAACCTTGGCAATATTATTGTAAAAAAAACCATTACATTGAGTAAGCGTTACAGAAATTGTGTAGGTGCTGCAGGGCACTAAATTTGGCGCCGCAACTGAACTGGTAAAATTTTGATACTGCGGAGTAACAACATTACAAAAAGAAGTATTATCCAGCAAAGTAGTTACTCCTTGGGTAATTTTTACATTGACAATTTCATCATCTGCAGTACTAGAAAAACCACTTGTACAATAAGTTTGGGCTGAGCCAATTTTTAATAAAAATAAAAATAACGTTGTAAATAGGATTAACCTTTTAACCCTTGGTTGAAATCTAAAGTTGAAATAATTCATATGATTTGGTTTTATATAATTTTTCTGCTTACTAGAATTAGCAGCAACCAAACCCATGAATAGAGATAAAAACTACAATAGTTTACTTCACAAATTTGGGCTCAATTCCCCCCAAATTTCTCTTCCCTTAAATACCTCAACTTTTTCTAATTTGTAATAGTTTTATCAATAAGCAACTTTTGTTCGATTGTCCACTTTTTCGTTTTATAAACATAACAATGTGTTAACAATTTCCTCACTCACATCAACCTAACAATCGTTTGAATTATTCTAATAGACATAAAACTAATGTAAACAGCGTTAATAAACTTTTAAAAATTGTCTTTTTTTTAGAGAGAAATAAATAAATTATAGATTTTAATCAATTTTAAAGTTTTTTTTAAGATTTCAACTTCCAATAAATCATCTTTTTATCGTCACTTATACTCACAAATTCTAACTCACTGATCCATGCAATTTTGTTCACAGAATTTACATGTGATTCGTTACGCGCTTTGTCTACCACTTTAAGTAATTCAAAATCCGCTAAAGCCCATATTTTTATGGACTTATCCATACTACAGGTTATAAAATAACTACCCTCTTTTTGAACCGAAATATGGTGAATATGTAAGTTGTGTGCAGGTATATCTTGAACCAATTCTAGGCTATTTTCAGCAATATTGATTCGCCATACATTTAAGTAAGCATCTCGCCCACCACTCAGTAAATACTGGCCATCAGAGGTAAATGTTAGCGAAAAAACTGAATTTTTATGTGCTGTAATTTTTGTTTTAAGGATTTCTAAATTATTACTTAATAAAACAATGGAATGGTCACTGGTTCCTGCTGCTAAAATGCCTTCTTTTTCATTAAAACTCAAACACCTCACACTCTTTTGAGCTATCTTTTTTAAACCCAACAACTCAAATGTATTGGCATCAATCATAGAAATACTGCCATCTCCGCCTGCTGCGTATATCTTTTTCTCATTCAACTTTAGGTCGAATACACCCAGTTTGTGTATTTCTAAATTCTTCAGCTCTTCTTTTGTAATTAAATCTACCACATGAATATTTCCAGAAGCCAGGCCAATCCACAATTGCTGTTTTGGTTCAAACAGAAAAATACTATAAATAGGCTCCTTTAACCTGCAAATTAACCTGCCCTCATCAGGCTTTTGCAAATCCCATTCAACCACATAGCCATCTGTGGCACCTGTATAAACTTTCTTAGAAATTGGCGAACAATACAGCCCATATATGTTTCCTACATGACCTTTAAACTCGGCAATCTTTGAAACCGAAACTTTTCTTTCCATCTTAATAAATATTGTAACAAAAATGAGCTTAAAAATATAAACTTGCACCATATGCCAATAGTGCTTACAAAAAATATTGAACCCAATGCCACGCTTGCAATTTGGCATATCACAGAAAACCAAGAACAATTGCTCCAAATTTTGGGTGAAAACTACTTTGAATTAAACCACCACCTTAAAATAAACCAAGCAAATTCAAGGCATTACCTAGCAAGTAGAATTTTGCTCACAAGCCTCTTTCCCTCAAATAAAATTGTACTTTCTAAAAACCAAAATAACAAACCTAGCCTTCAAATAGATGGTATTGCTATGAAAATTTCTATTACCCATTCCTTTGATTATGCGGCTATTTTATTTTGTACTGGTGGCGAATTAGGTCTAGATTTAGAAAAAATTGACCCCCGTATTGCAAGAGTAAAAACCAAATTCATGAATGAAAATGAACTGCTTTTTGCTGGTGAGCCAGACCAAATAAAAATGCAAACGCTTATTTGGAGTGCCAAGGAAACCCTCTATAAATTGTACAGCAATAAAGAAGTAGATTTTAAACAAAACTTACACATTTTACCTTTTTCCCTAAGCAACTTTGGCAGCCTTGAAACACTTATCATTAAAGGCGGTTTGAACCAAAAAATCACTGTGCATTACGAGGAAATGAATAACTACATGCTCACTTATACCACCGACCAAATTATTGAATCATGATACATAAAATTGAACACATTGGCATAGCCATAAAAGACGCAGAAAAATCTGAATCCATTTTTAACGCACTTTTTAACAACAAACCTTATAAAAGAGAAGTTGTTGAAAGCGAAATGGTTCAAACCATATTCTATCAAAATGGTCCAAATAAAATTGAATTGCTGCAAGCCTTATCTGAAGATAGTGCCATCGCAAAATTTATTGCCAAAAAGGGCGAAGGTATTCACCACATTGCTTTTGCCGTTGATGATATTGTTGTAGAATTAGCCCGATTAAAAGCAGAAGGCTTTCAATTAATAAATGAAACTCCCAAAGATGGTGCTGATAACAAGCTGATTGCTTTTGTTCACCCCAAAGACACCAATGGCGTTTTGATTGAACTTTGCCAAGAAAAACCTTAAAAGGATATCTCCTCAATCAAACTTCGAAATTCATTGATGGTTTTCTGGTCTTTGCTCCCATTTAACAGTTGTAAACCTTTTTGTAAAATTTCAACTGATTCCTGTTCTTTATTCTGCTGCTGCAATAACAAACCCAATTGGTAATAAGCTGGAATATAGTTACTATCCATTTGTAAACATTGCCTCAAATACTTTTCAGCAACATCGTTTTGGTTCAAACCGATATACTCTATAGCCAAAGCATATAATATAAAGGTATCAGCCTCATTTTCGGCTAAGAATTGTAATAGTTTTTCTAATCGTTGTACTTGCATTTCGGATATTAAAAAATTCAGCTATTTTTGCAAACTCAAAAAAAGGTATTTTGTGTTAATTTATACTCTTTTTATGGAGGATTTTCCGAATTCAATAAATTAAATTATTATTACATATGAAAATTTTAGTTTGTATGAGTAATGTTCCAGACACCACAACTAAGGTGACTTTTGCAGAGAACAATACTAAATTCAATACACAAGGGGTTCAATTTATTATTAATCCATACGACGAATTGGCCTTAACAAGAGCCTTAGAAATTACCGAAAAACAAACAGGTACCGTTACCGTTGTAAATGTTGGTTTGGCAGATACAGAACCAAATGTGAGAAAAGCCTTAGCCATAGGTGCGCATGAGGCGGTTAGGATTAATGCTGAGCCATTAGATGCCTATTTTGTTGCAGAACAAATTGCCCATTATGCAAAAGGAGAAAATTTTGATGTAATTTTAACTGGCAGAGAAAGCATTGATTATAATGGTGGTATGGTGGCAGGACTTTTAGGAGAAATGTTAAACATGCCAAGCATCAATGTGATTACGGCTATTGAAATTGAAAATGGCATCGCACACCTTGAGAGAGATATTGATGGTGGTAGAGAAAAATTGGATTGTCCTATTCCTTTTGTTGCCAGTGCCCAAAAGGAATTAACCGAGCCTCGTATTCCAAATATGCGCGGAATTATGGCCGCCAGAACCAAACCGTTAAAAGTGCTTGAACCTACAGGATCTCAAGCCAACACACTTACAACCTCCTTTGAACTGCCTGCTCCCAAGGGTGCTTGCAAGCTAATTGATGTTGCCGACGCTGGTAAATTGATAGAATTATTGCACACTGAAGCTAAGGTTATTTAGTCCACTTAAAAATTAAATTGATGAAAATTATAGTATTCGCAGAAAACCAAGATGGCAATTTCAAGAAATCTACTTTTGAAGCTATTTCTTATGCCGCACAAATTGCCGCCAATAACAATGGAAACGTTACTGCGGTTTCTATAGGTAATGTTAGCGCCGAAAAATTGGCAGAGCTAGGAAAATATGGTGCCGATCATATTGTTAGCTATGCACAAGAAGTTTTTCATTCCTTTTCTGGTGAGGCCTACAGCAAAGCTATTTCACATGCTGCCAAAAGCTTAAATGCCAACCTAATTATTGTATCTAATACTTACAGCGGAAAAACAATTGCACCTAGAACTGCTGCTCAATTAAGTGCAGGTATTGTTAGTGGCGTAATCTCTTTCCCCGATATGCAAAATGGATTTAAGGTGCGTAGAACGGTATTTTCTGGTAAAGCTTATGCAGATGTAAATGTAAATACTTCTATTAAAGTATTAGCCATCACCCCAAATTCATTTGCAATTTTGGATCAACCAAAAACTGCAGCTATTGAAATAATGGACGCAGGAATTGGTAGCGAAAATGTACATACTAAATCAACAGAAATAGCAAGAACTTCTGGCAAGGTTGTTTTAACTGAAGCAGAATTGGTAATTAGCGCCGGTAGAGGCATGAAAGGTCCAGAAAACTGGCACATGATTGAAAACTTAGCAGATATTCTTGGTGCTGCAACTGCTTGCTCTAAACCAGTAAGCGACATGCATTGGCGCCCACATAGCGAGCATGTTGGTCAAACTGGTATAACCATTAAACCAAATTTATACATTGCTATTGGCATTTCTGGCGCCATTCAACATTTGGCTGGAGTTAGCTCTAGTAAAGTAATTGTGGCCATCAACAAAGATCCAGAAGCACCCTTTTTTAAAGCAGCAGATTATGGTATTGTAGGTGATGCTTTCGAAATATTGCCGTTAATTACCGAAGCTGCCAAGGCTTTTAAGTCGCAACAGGCTTAATTCTTAGGTCGAAAACTTTGCAAAAAGGCGTTAATAAATTCTAACGCCCTTTCGCCCAAAGACCAATTCCTAAAGACTAAAGACCAACACCCAAAGACCAAAGACCTTTTTATTTATTTTGTTACATTGATCTAATTCACTTAATTCGTTCCAGAAAATAGTTGCATGAGCAGGGTTAAATTACACATTATTGGTTTAAGTACAGGACAAACAAGTGGTTCATATACGCTTATTTTAGGGGAAGAAAATAGCAACAGAAAATTACCCGTGGTAATTGGTAGTTTTGAAGCACAAGCTATAGCCATTGAAATTGAGAAGATTGTTCCGTTTAGGCCAATGACCCATGATTTGTTTTTGAACTTTTGCAAATCCTTCGAAATCCAAATTCATGAAGTGGTAATATACAGCCTCAACGAAGGTGTTTTTCATGCAAAAATGATTTGTGAACACAATGGCGAAATTAAGGAAATTGATGCACGCACCTCCGATTCAATAGCACTTGCCGTTAGGTTTAAATGTCCAATCTACACCTATGAAGACATTATGAACGCCGCAAGTGTTGAATTCAACGATGATCCAAATGATCCACTGCAAGAGGCTGCAACACCCGTTAAAAAAGCAAAATCTACAGAGCCAGAAAGAGAATACACAAAAATGACCCTAGAGCAATTGCATACCATGCTCGATACGGCCATCAATGTGGAGGATTATGCAACTGCGGCAAGAATCCGTGATGAAATTCAAAGAAGAGAAAAATAACTATGGAAAAATACACCGGATTAATAGGCATTTTCCTTATCCTTGGAATTGCCTTCTTGCTTTCGAACAATAGGAAAGCCATCAATTACCGGTTAGTTTTCAGCGGACTTGGCATTCAATTATTATTAGCCCTTTTTATTTTAAAAACACAAATTGGTTCAAACCTATTTGCTTATGTTGGAAAAAAAATTGAAGGTCTTTTAATGCTAGCCGATAAAGGTGGTGAATTTGTTTTTGGAGGACTCATTAAACCAGATTTGTTGCGACCAATTTTTGGCGATCAATACAGCTTTTTGTTCATGTTTAAAATTATGCCAACCATCATATTTGTGGCAGTATTGGTAAGCATGGCCTATCATGTTGGCCTAATGCAATTGGTGGTTTCTTTTATTGCAAAAATTGTGCATCGTTTGATGCGCGTAAGTGGCAGCGAAGCACTCTCAAATGTAGCCAGTACTTTTGTTGGTCAGGTTGAGGCACAAATAATGATTAAGCCTTATATTTCCACCATGACCATGAGCGAATTATTGGCAAGCATGAGTGGCAGTATGGCAACCATTGCAGGAGGCGTAATGGCCGTTTATATTTCTATGGGTGTACCTGCTCCTTATCTTCTAGCAGCTAGCATTATGGCTGCTCCTGGCGCATTGGTTATCTCTAAAATTGTTTGGCCAGAAACTGAAGAATCACCTACAAAAGGGGCAATTAAATTAGAAGTAAAAAAGGTTCACGCAAATTTATTGGATGCCATTTCTCATGGTGCCTCTGATGGATTAAAAATATCATTGAACGTAATTGCTATGCTAATTGGTTTCATAGCTTTAATTGCTTTGGTGGATGTGGTACTTGCCAAATTTGGCAGCATTTTAGCGGCTCAAGGACTATCACTTGCATTTATGTCTATAGACCTTGCTCACCTGAGTTTGGATCAAATATTTGGCAGTGTGTTTTCTGTTTTTGCCTGGACCATGGGCGTTCCTTCGCAAGATACACATGTGGTTGGCTCATTGATGGGAACCAAGATGGTGATCAATGAATTTGTTGCCTATTCTAAATTATCGCCCATGATTGCAGCCCAAAATCTTGCGCCTAAATCAATCATGATTGCTAGTTTTGCCCTATGTGGCTTTGCAAACTTCAGCTCTATAGCCATACAGGTTGGCGGTATTGGAGAATTGGCTCCAAGTAGGCGTGCCGACTTAGCAAAACTTGGCTTCAAGGCGCTAATTTGCGGAACGCTTGCGTCTTATTTAGGTGCTACGTTAGCAGGAATTATGATGTAATTAAATAACAGGAAACTGTTCTATAGAAATATACTTTCCTTCTTCGTTTAATTGGAACAAAAGATGTTTCATGCCATTTGAAACAAACAAATACGGCACTTTATAAACCATGTTATAGGTGGCAATTTGAAACAAAGTTTCACTGCTTAATTTTACC
>CAMCJW010000025.1 GCA_945875195.1 Chitinophaga pinensis
TGGTTCTTTCAATTAACATAAATCAAATATAAATAAAATTTGCTGGAAAAATTTCAAAATCTAAGTTTACCTCTTAAAAACAACTCAATTCTAATTTAAATAAATCAAATTAATTGTTTTCTACCTTTGTTAATTTAGGTTAAGATTACCTTCTCCCCAACCTTGCATCATACTCCCAAAAGGTGGCAGTCATAGTATTTTCATCACCTGCCACCTCATCGACTTTCTCTTGACCATTAAAAGAGAAGCGGTACACCCCTGCGCGGCCTATACCAAGAGTGAAGCCAATGCTAACAATACTATTTAAAGAACTTCTCTTTATTGTTGAAGCCACGGTGTATAATTTTCAAGGCCTTTCTTACTCCTTAAATCCTGATTTTTTAATCTTCTCATTCTCCAAATACATTTCACCACTCGAAGCATAGTTGATTCTATTTTTGAAGTCACTTGAGGTATTGTTCAGTTTAAGTAATGAGTTGAAAATCGATTGAACCTCGGATTGTCTATACTTTGAGGCAAGGCGCATATCAGTTTTAAATCCTGCAGGGAAAACAACCAACAACAATAATCGCTCATCTATAGCTTGCTGCTTGTATAATTCTATGCATGTTTTCGTAAATTCAATATATTCACTATCATCTATATTTTGAATTGTGTAAATGCAAATAAGTTTCTTGTTAAAGCTATTCGAAGACAATGAAATTGCTTGTTTTAGTTCTGGCAAATATGGCATTGGGTCAGCATGCAAATATCTAAAAGTTGGGCTTGAAAAAAGTTGAGAAGCAGCATCAAAACTGTGTCCCAACTCATTGTCAGTGCTGATCAGGAGTGAATCAAAATTCAAGTGACTATCATTTGAATTTGTTTCAGTCATTTGCCTACATGATAAGAGGTGAAAACTGAACGATAATAGTATAAAAATAAATTTACTCATAATTAATAACCAATAAATCTTCTATAAATTACTTGAGCTGGTGCATGGGATTCAAAGTAAGACTTGGACCTTGTGAAGATTTTATACTCAGGGTCACTTGTTCCTGTTATCCCATCAGGTGAGGTAGCAATAGCCACATGGCCGCTTGCATCAGAATATTGAAAATTGTATGCAGCAATATCTCCAGATTCAATTTTGGCTTGAGCTGGAAGCACAACCCATCCTTTTACAAAGTAATTTCGATCACCCCACGATCCGGCACTTAATGGCCAGTTACCTCCTGTATTAGTAGGGGCATCAACATTTGGTGTCTCTTTTAGAATATCGTAAACAAACTTATTACATTTATTTTTATTAGCAGGATAATTATCCTTTGAATTACCATAGTTCCAATCAGTACGACCAAATTTGTCTCCTGCATTTTTACCAATTTCATTTCTCGTATTTAAGGTTCTTCTGAAATTATAATTATCAATCCTGTCTGATAGATTTGTATTTAAAGCTGGGTCGTCTCTTTTTCCAACTTTTTCGAGGTATTTAATTGATGCATTTAGAAATGGTCTTTGGTCATCTTTAACAGTTACAGTTCTATCTTGACCATCATTTGTTTCTGTAATTAATTTATTATCCTCATCTACATATTTGGTTTCTAAAGCTCCTTGAGGATCAATGAACCATATCGGCTTATTCCCAAAGGTATGGTATCCTGTTATTTGAGGTTTAGACCCTGAGGCTGGATCAACATTCCATCTTCTACCCAATCTTGCATCAAACTCCCAGAATGTAGCAGTCATTGTATTTCCAGCACCGGAGACCTCATCATCTTTTTCTTGACCATTGAAGGAGAAGCGATATTCACTCGCTTGATAACTTCGTCCTGGCATTGGAGCGCCAAATGGTGAGTAGTCTGTGGCTGAAATAACATCTGCGCTGAGGCTTGTAATTTGGCCAGAGCTGCAGGTGCTGATTTTCTTATCGGACACTACGGTTAAAACATTTCCTAAATGGTTACATAACTCATAACGTTTGTTACCTCTTTGGAGTTGGTAATAATTTTCATTAAATAATGCCAAAACTACACTTCTATAGTTTGAATGTGTTCCATTTAATTGTTCAGGTTCCGAATCAAACAAAACATAAGACATGTTAATATTGGTCTGATAAATACCTATTCTGCTACTGCCATATAGGTGCCATTCTTTTAGATTTAAACTATCTGCATATGTATTTGAATTCGAAACAAAATAATTACTCAAATTGTCATAAATCTGTGCTGAAATATGCTCTTTTACCAATTCAAAGTATTGTTGTTTATTATAACCTAAACTACCATGGTTGTTTTGCCAAAATGAAACTGCTGCCGGTGATACTTGAGCACATCGCGAATTAAACTCGTTCTTATCATTTGTATATACCCAATCTAAGAAATTACTTTTGCCTGCTGCAATATCTATTGCACCTTTAATTTGCGAAGGAACACCATAATTTAAAACAGCTTCCCCCATGCTTGGTTCGCCCAGCTCAAATACCAGATAATTGCCTGCAAAAGCATAATTCCCTATAATAAGTGCTGAGTTTTCTTTTCTTAAAAATTGAAAATATGTTTTAAGCGTATTACAATTCCCATTTCCGACATTGGCTATAAAATTCGCCAAATCACTTTGAGTATGATTTGCCAACAAGATTGCTATTTGATCCTCTACGTTCCAATTAATAGCGCCTGGTTCAAAGGTTATCATCATATTATGAAAGTCTGATTGCTGTGTCATATTATATGCTAATAAGAAATGAACACCATCTGATGAAAGAGAACTCTCACATATCTGTATAAATGCATTGTTATTTAAGCAATAATTTTCCAACATACTAAACGGTGCACCAGTACTTTCCAAAATCGAGTAATAGATTTCGCCCCTGGATTGTATCTCAATATTAGTCAATATATTTGGCAATTCACCAGAGTATTTTAAATAATTTAATGGAGATGTTATATTAAAAACTTCATCTGCCATTGCTGTTGAAGACACTACTACCTTATCCATTAATTCATCTGCCAGATCTGTTGATTCGTTATGAACGCCTTTGCCAATAAAATTACCAAACACGCTGCTATTGGTCAATTCTACCAGTTTGTTGTTTATGTCGTTATATGTTAGGTTATCAAAATCAATTACCCTACTATAATTGCGGGAATAGGTGGCCATAACATTACCTTGAGCATCACGCACATAATAAGTGTATTGATTACTTTCATTTTTATTTTTCAAGGTTTAAAAATTTTGAAAATATCCCTAAAAAAAACACCTTGCAGTGCTCAAAAAATTAATGGTTCTGAATGAAAGAGGCATTGCCAAAAAAAAATGAATTGATTCTTGCAAGATTATGCCAACCTAAAATCAAGCATCGGATTTTGTAACATCTTATTACCCGAGCGTAAATGCGTTGGGCTGTTTTTACAAAAAATCAAAACATGTGCTACCTGGTAACAAGTCGCAACCTGTCCCTACCTATTTCATTCGCCAGGAAACAATAGATTTAAAGTCTCCTCCCCTCGGTCGCCGAAGCCTTTTTAAACACCGAAGCCTTGGCTTAGGTGGTTGGCGAAGGAGACCCTTCTCCACATCTCCCTTTCTCCCCTTCTCCACATCCTCTTCTCCACATCTCCAAATCTTTCCTTATCTTCGCGCCCAATGGGTAAAAAGAAAAATAGGGAGCCAAAATTTTACAAGAATTTGCATATTGTGAGTGCGGGTAGTGAGGGCAAAAGCATTGCTAGGCCAGAGGGAATGGTAGTGATGGTAGAATATGCAGTGCCGGGTGATGTTGTGAATGCAAAAGTGATTCAAACCAAAAGAAGGTTTGAATTGGCTGCCATTACCGAAATTATTACACCTTCTCCTGATAGGGTGGAAACTTTTTGCCAGCACTTTGGCACTTGTGGTGGCTGCAAATGGCAGCAAATGAGTTACGAGTCTCAGCTTAAATACAAGCAACAACAAGTGCAAGATGCCTTCGAAAGAATTGGCAAATTCCCCTTTCCACCGCTTGAACCCATTTTAGGTTCAAACAGAACAACCCAGTATAGAAACAAGGTAGAATTTAGCAGCACCGATAGAAAATGGCTAACCGATATAACAGACATTGGCACACTCACCAAAGCAGAAAATGCGGGCTTGGGGTTCCACATTCCGGGTAGGTTTGATAAGGTTTTTGACTTGTTTACCTGCCATTTGATGGCACCATTGAATGACTCCATTAGAAATAGCATCAGAACATTTTGCATTGAAAACGATTACGATTTTTATAA
The DNA here is from genome assembly GCA_945875195.1 of Chitinophaga pinensis. GTDB lineage: Bacteria > Bacteroidota > Bacteroidia > UKL13-3 > UKL13-3 > B1. Next base: position 4,242 of record CAMCJW010000025.1, read on the forward strand.
CCTTTATGGCAAAACAGGTTTCCTAAGAAACTTAACCTTGCGCAACAACATACAAGGCGAATGGATGCTCATTATAAGCTTTGGCTACGAAGACCTCGAAAAAAGAGAAGCCTTGCTAAACCATGTGCACCAAGCATTTCCAGAGATTACTTCTTTGATGTATGTAATTAACGAGAAGGGAAATGATACCATTTTTGATTTAGAGATAAAGGTTTTTGCCGGCAATGATTATTTGATAGAAACCTTAGAGGATTTGCAATTTAAAATTGGTCCGAAATCTTTCTTTCAAACCAATGCTTACCAAACCATTGAACTGTATAAAAAGACCAGAGAATTTGCTGCCCTCACAGGCGAAGAATTGGTATATGATTTATATACTGGCGTTGGAACCATTGCCTTGTTTGTTGCCAAAAATGCCAAGAAAGTTGTGGGTATAGAATATGTAGAACTTGCCATTGAAGATGCCAAGAAAAATGCCATATTAAACAACATCACCCATACAGATTTCTTTGCTGGCGACATGAAAGATTTATTGACTGCTGAGTTTATTGAAACACATGGCAAACCAGATGTGGTTATTACTGACCCTCCCCGTGCAGGTATGCATGAGGATGTAATCAATCAATTATTGCAAGTGAGGCCTAAGAGAATTGTTTATGTTAGCTGTAACCCTGCCACCCAAGCCAGAGACATAGCCTTAATGAGTGAAATTTACGATATTAAAAAAGTACAACCGGTAGATATGTTTCCGCATACACACCATGTGGAGAATATTGCCTTACTAGAATTGAAATAATGGAAAAAGAAGACATCCTAAAAAAGCTCTTGGATATTTTGGCGGAGGACTTAGATTTTTATAGTCCAATGATCAAAGAAGTGGCTACAGATATGATGAAAGAAAATTTTACGCAATACCCAATTTTTGTGGCACACCAGCATGAGGTAAAGTTGGGTGAACCTATTTTATTGCGCGAAGATTATGCCCGTGAGTTCAGTATCCATGCCACTACGTTAGAAGAACTGGTAAACATAAAGTTGATATTACCAGAGCGCGAAAACGACTTCAAATTGAATTATAAAAGTCCCAAAGAATTTATGTGCATCTTGCTACTTGCGCCCTCCGAAGCAAGGTTTGTTTATGTGCCATACAAACAAAAAAAGAAAACCGATTAAATGAACCAAGCAAAAGTTGCAGTTGTAATTATACATTGGAATAATAGGGCTTTGCTTGAACAGTTCTTGCCCAGCGTAATGGCCACAACCTATCCTAACCTAGAAATTGTTTTAGCAGACAATGCTTCCACTGATGATTCTGTTGCTTGGGTTAAAGCCAACTATCCTACAATTAAAACAATTGTATTGGATCAAAACTATGGCTATGCTGGTGGCTATAACCATGCATTGAAACAAGTTACTGCAGATTATTTTGTTTTACTAAACAACGATGTAGAGGTTACTCCGGGTTGGATTGAACCAATTATTGAAGCCATGCAGCAAGATGAAACCATTGCAGCAGCACAACCTAAAATATTACAATACAACAAGCGCAATTATTTTGAATATGCAGGTGCGGCAGGCGGATTTATGGATTGCTTGGGTTACGTTTTTTGTAGGGGAAGGATCTTTGAAAACTTAGAAGAAGACTTAGGACAATACAACAACAATATGCCTGTTTTTTGGGCAAGCGGCGCATGCTTCTTTGTAAAATCGAAAGCATTTTTTGAAGTAGGTGGTTTTGATGAAAGCTTCTTTGCCCACATGGAAGAAGTTGATTTGTGCTGGCGTTTACAATTGGCAGCCTATAAAATATGGTATATCGGTTCGAGCCAAGTATATCATTTAGGAGGAAGCACTTTACAACAAGGCAACCCTAAAAAAACCTATTTAAATTTTAGAAACTCTCTGCGAATGTTGCTTAAAAACGAAAATGTTGCTAAGCTTTTGTGGCTTATTCCTGTAAGGTCTACCTTAGATTTAATGGGCTCTATTTTCTTTTTAATGAATGCCAAACCTGAACACAGTGCTGCGGTGCATAAAGCACATGCCGATTTCTTTTTTAAGTTTGGCAAATGGTGGAAAGCTAGAAAAAACATTATCAGAAAACAAAGTTCCAATCAGTTAAAAGGCATCTATCCAGGTGCTGTTTTCTTTGAGCATTTTGTACTAAAAAAACAAACCTTTTCCGAACTTAGTGCGAAGGATAAACTATTTTCTTGATGAAGTGATATCCACGTTTTTCAAAACCCAATCTTTCATAAAATTCATGTGCCTTTACATTGGGTATGTAGGCATCTAACATCATTACTTTGCAATTTTCTGCAAGGGCAATTCTCTCCATTTCATCGCTCATCAATTTGCCAATTCCTGCAGAGCGGTATGCTTCGGCCACCACCACATTATCTAGCTCCAAATATTTGCCGCTGTATAATTTTGTCATGACCCAATAGCCACAAATGCCAACACATTTTTCGCCCTCAAAAACACCCAACATTTTATAGGGGAAATTGCACATGGCTTCTATGCTTTCCTCAAATTGTTCTTGCTTCAAATTTGGATTCAATAACAAAATCAATTCGTATTGATCCAACATTTGACTTTTGCTCATTGATGTTTGGATAGTGAATGCCATGCCTACATAAAAGATTGAATGGCCAAAGAATATCCATTTAAACCGAAGCCAAAAATAACACCCTTGGCATGAGGCGAAACAAAGGAACGCTGCCTGTATTCTTCTCTTTGAGCCAAATTACTGATATGCACTTCTACCACTGGAGTGGAAATAGCAGCAATAGCATCTCCAATGGCAACGGAGGTATGCGAATAAGCACCTGCATTTAAAACAATGCCGTCGTAACCAAAACCTACCTCATGCAGGCAATTGATGATTTCTCCTTCAACATTGCTTTGAAAATAAGCCAATTCAATGGCAGGAAACTGCAGCTTTAAAGTCCCCAAGAGTTCCTCAAAAGTACCCGTTCCGTATTTTTCTGGCTCCCTAATTCCTTGTAAATTGAGGTTAGGTCCATTGATTATCATTATCTTCATCTACTTTTTTGTATTTTTTAAGTTTTTAATACTTAGATTTGCAGTAGTAAGGCAGTACAAATATCATAACAATGATACTAAAAACCACCTGAAAACAATAAATATGAAAAAACTAATACTATCATTAGCAGTTTTGTTTAGCCTTCAAATGGTTACTGCACAAATATCTTTCAACCCAAAAGTTTCAAAAGGACAAGGGGTTGCAACTAATTTTCAAATTGTAGCAAAATCTACCTTTACCAATTCTAGCAACGATACTTCATTTGAGTGGAATGTTTTAGAAGTAGCAGCTACCACTGGCTGGTCTTTTGGCATGTGCGATCCTGCTAATTGCGTGACAGATTTAATAGTTGGAACCAAAGGCTCTTTTGTTATGAGCAAAGGAAAATCTGGCGAATTTATTGGTGATTTTGTACCAGATGGCAAGCCAGGTAATGGAAAAGCTAAAGTTTTGGTTTATTCAAAAGCAAATCCAAGCACTATTTTCGACACCATCGAATTTCAAATGAATGCTTGGGCAACGGGCATCAAAGAAAACCAAGCATCGCGCGAATTCAGCTTTTACCCAAATCCTGCTAAAGACCGTTTAACCATTAAATACAACACCAAAGAAACTATCACTATTGATATTTATAATGTATTGGGTTCTAAAATTAAATCTATTTCACACAGTGGTTTAGAATCCGATATCAACATTGGCGATATGCAAAATGGCATCTACTTCATCAGGTTCAAAGATGGTAACCAAACCATTTCTAAGCCATTCTCTAAATCGGAATAATTTCAATTTGCTATCAGAGTAATAGCTATCCAAAGTATATCAATTAACCACAGAGGATTCTTATAAAGGTTAAAATAATCAATTCACATTAAGCCTGAAGGGCTTTAATTATAATAGCCCCGCATGAAATGCGGGGTTACGATTGACAAGATTTTTTTACAACCCAGAATGGGTTGAATAATTATTATGCGGCACCTTTAGTTTCACTTTTTGGGAATGTGATTTTACTAAAATTATACTTCTTGCATTTGAAAAATCGTAAACCCTTTTATGGTTTTTCAACTCCTTCAGAGTTGCGAATTCATTGTGATTTTAGACAACCCCGCATGCTATGCGGGGCTATTATTTTTGAAGCCTTTCAGGCTTCTTTTTCCAGAGGCACTTTTCACAATTTTAAATTTCCATTCACTCTTAATATGGGTGAAACTTTGAAAACAAATGGAAATTGAAAAACATGTCTGTGATCTTTGTGGTTAAAATAATAAACTTTAACCACCAAATACTCAAGAAACCAAGAATTTTCATCATTCAACTTTAGGTTCAAACAGATTAAAACCGATAACCTGCCCCCAATACAAAATTGAGTTTATTGGTGCTATTTATTGCCGAGGTAGGATTGCCTTCATAAGGTGTGATGTAATCTTTTCCTATGCGACTGCTTACTGCAAAATCAAAGAAGTAGGCATTATCATAAACCCAACCAAAACCTGCGCTGATCAATTGCTTTAAGCCATTTTCTTTGCTAACATATTCTTCTTTAAACGGACTACCTAACAAAGCATAACCAGCTCTGATGCGTGTGTATTTGCCACATACTTCTATACCTGCTTTGTAGTTTTGGCCAATGCCATACACTTGCTTATTGGTGCTATTTGCTGTAGCAAAATCTGTTTGTCCATCTTTTGCTTGTAAGCGACCTCTGGTATAATCAACCATCTCATAATCTGCATTGATGATTAATAATTTTCCAACTATGATAGAACCACTTGCTGTTAGTCTTTGTGGTGTTATAATTTGGTACTCGTAATAATCTTCTCTGCCTTCACTAGGTTGATTATAAACCGTGCCATTGTAATTCATGCTGATTGAATTCTGGTAATAATCTGTCATGTTTAACCTCACGGGTGTATGGTAGGATACTCCTACTCTTATTAAATCTATTGGGCGTAGGATCAAACCGAATTTACCACCCACCCCAGTGCCACTTGAAGTTAAACTTTGGTTGATTGTTGAACCCACATAGACATTATTACTAACGCTACTGGCAAGAAGTTTTTCTTGATAAGTATTTTTACTTTCGAACCGTGCATGTTGAATAACCAATGTTGCACCTAGATATAAGAAATTGGCCACATTTAAACCACCACCAGCATACCATTCATTCATTCTGCCTTTGGTGTTAATTTGCTGAAATTGGTTCATGGTATAATTGGTATCACCCTGTCTTTCTAAGATAGAAGCGTACTGATTTCTGGCACCATTGTTATCAATTAAACTTACACGCCAAGCAAGTGCAGAAAGGGTATTGTCTAAATCGCTGTTCCAAAAACCAGCGCTATCACTACCATTGGCGCTCCTAGCCAAGTAATCTCCTACTGTTGTATTTTTTCCTTTACCAGAATATATGGTTGAAGTTTGAAAATCATTTAATCGGTTCATACCAAAAGCAAAAGAGCCGCCGACAATACCATCTCTTTTTGGCTTGCCCATATTTTGGTCAACAAAGCTAAAAACCATTCCTAAATTTGGTATATTAAACATGGTTCTACTATCGCTCATGAGGTTGCCATTGTAATCTGTTTTACTAATGGTTGAGGTTATTGCCATAGAACCCATCATTTCATTTCTGCGGTATAAACCTAAACCAGCGGGGTTAAAACTTGCAGCACTTAAGTCTGCACCTGCTGCGCCCCAAGCACCCGATAAACCTAGTGTTCTGGCCGAACCTGTGATGCTTTGATTGCTGTATCTAAAAATATCTTCTTGGTTTTGCGCGCTTACATTTAGGCACAAAACAGACGCCAATATTGCTATTTTACTTTTCATGTTCCTTGTTTTAAGTTAAATTATCTAGGCCTAGAATTACCGCCACCAGTGCTACCAGATGAACCTCCACTGCTTGATGGCCTCGGAGAGGAAGGTGAGCTGCTACTTGGCCTACTTTGGCTTGGTTGTGAATTTGAAGGTGCGCTGTAGGAAGGTGTACTTGAAGAATTTCCTCTATTTGCTGGTCGGCTATCTTGATTGCTCATTGATCTTGATGGCCTTTCATAACTTGGATTATCATTTGAACGTGGGCTAGCTTGCCTTGAAGGTTGGTATCCTGAGTTAGATGGAACATTGCTTGAACCATTGTCTCTTGGACGAGAAGGCACGTATACTGGTTTGCCATCAGAGCCACTTCTTAACTCTCCTCCTGCCCTATTAGAGTATGTGCTTGTGCCACTTGGTGCACTTGGTCTACTATTGGTATTTGGCGAAATATATACTGGCCTTCCATTGTTATCATAACCCAAATCGCCACCTGGCCTGTTGGTTGAAACATTATTGGGATCAACAGTTGGCCTATTTGGCCTGTAAACTGAACCACCACCAGTATTTGGTCTCACATAAGCTGGCTGATTACTTGGATCTATAGCTTGATTTACTCCTCCATTTGGCCTTGAAACTACCTTTTCGCCAGAGGCACCCGGGCGACTACCAGCAGCTGGTACAGCCGATCCCATTGAATTTCTTGGGCGCATGATTGGCCTATTAGTAACTATATCGTTTCCATTGTTATTGAAATTGTTGTTCCTGCGATTTCCCCAACCGTTGCCACAACCCCAACCATTGCCCCATCCATATCCATAACCCCAAGGATTGTAAAATGAATTGTATCCATATCCGTAATAAGGATGATACATGTAAGGATTGTATCCATAATATGGTCCAAAGCCCATATAAGGATTGAAAGCATAAGGATTTCCATATCCCCAATAAGGGTCATAAAAATTATTAAAAGGAGAAAAGCCAAAGCCAGTATTCATACCAAAACCAGTATTGTAACCAACTCCCCAATTAAAACCATTGTTGTTATTCCAATTCAAACCAATATTCCAACCTGGTGCCCAATTATAAAAGCCAGGGCGTACAACAGGCGTAAAAAGGCTTGTCCAGCCCCAATTACTGCTCAATGAATTGTAATAAGGGTCATCGTAATAGTATTGTCGGTCTGAACCAAAGCGTCGCGCGTCGCGGTTTTCATTCTTATCATCGATTAGCACATTGCTTTGTTTGGTGGTATCTTCCTGAGAGGTAAAACCACGTTTGGCATTCCAAGCTCTATAGGCTTCTTGCGCCCTAATTTCATCTGTGTTCACCGGAGTTTGCTCTTGAGCTGCCTCTATATTTTGATAAGCAGGAGCATAATTACTTTCAATTACCCCCGGGTTTGGACCTTTATTGTTGTTCCATTTTTCAACGTCCTTGTAGCTTTGACCACCTTTGGGCTCGCTATGTCGCGACCAATACACATCATCATCTACTTCGTTGATGCCAATAGTTTTTGAAGAGCATGCACCTAATAGTAACATTAACAGCGCATAAAATAGGAATTTATAATTTTTCATGATATTGGATTTTATTCCTTATACAAAGTAACAACTAAAAAGTATTTTTGCTACTCGGTTTATGTAAAATTCAAATACTATTCCAAAAAGTACATTATGGAAATAAAAAAAGTTAAAAGGAGCGAAGATTATAGTGGCTGGTATAATAATCTGGTAAAGAATGCAGATTTGGCGGAGCATTCAGACGTTAAAGGATGCATGATAATAAAACCTTATGGCTATGCCATTTGGGAAAAAATGCAAGCAGAACTAGACAGGCGATTCAAGGAAACAGGACACCAGAACGCCTATTTTCCACTTTTCATCCCAAAATCTTTTTTTACCAAAGAGGCCAGCCATGTGGATGGTTTTGCCAAAGAGTGTGCCGTTGTAACCCATTATAGACTTAAGGTTGACCCTATTACCAAAGAAATTGTGGTTGATCCAGATGCCAAATTGGAAGAAGAGCTCATTGTGCGCCCTACAAGTGAAACCATTATTTGGAATACCTACCGTTCTTGGATACAAAGTTATAGAGACCTGCCAATCTTGTTGAACCAATGGGCCAATGTGGTGAGGTGGGAAATGCGCACTCGTTTATTTTTGCGTACTACAGAATTTTTGTGGCAAGAAGGTCATACCGCGCATGCCACAGCCGATGAGGCAATTGCAGAAACAAAGCAAATGCTAGAAGTTTACGCAGATTTTGCAGAAAATATTTTGGCAGTGCCTGTCATCAAAGGAATTAAGTCTGCCAATGAACGTTTTGCTGGAGCCATTGATACCTATTGTATAGAAGGTTTAATGCAAGATGGCAAAGCTTTGCAAATGGGTACCTCCCACTTTTTGGGTCAGAACTTTGCTAAGGCTTTTGATGTAAAATATGTAACCAAAGAAAATACCAAAGAATATGTATGGGCTACCTCTTGGGGTGTTTCTACTCGTTTAATGGGTGCGCTTATTATGAGTCACAGCGACGATGAAGGCTTGGTTTTACCACCAAGATTGGCGCCTATCCAAGTAGTGATTGTACCTATATCTAGAAAGCCAGAAGAAAAAGAATTGGTGATGGAAAAAGCCAATCACTATTTTCAATTACTAAAAAAGCAAGGTGTTTTGGTAAAATTAGACGATAGAGATCATTTGAGTCCGGGTTTTAAATTTGCCGATTACGAATTAAAAGGTGTACCCGTTAGAATTGCCATTGGACCCAGAGATGTGCAAAATGAAACGGTAGAAGTTGCCCGCAGAGATACCAAAGAAAAGCAGGTAATGAGTGCTGCCGATTTGGAACATAAAATTCCGCATTTGTTAGAACAAATACAGGCCAATATTTACCAACGTGCCTTAGATTATAGGAGCGAGCACATACATGCAGTAAATACATGGGATGAGTTTATGGATGCTTTGGATAACAAAACTGGATTTGTAAGTGCCCATTGGGATGGCAGCTCAGAAACAGAGGAAAAAATCAAAGAACTGAGTAAAGCAACTATCAGGTGTATTCCATTGGATAACCCTCAAGAATTTGGCAAATGCATTTTAACAGGAAATGAATCTAAAGAACGAGTTTTGTTTGCAAGGGCTTATTAATTTTCTGTTTGAACCTAAATATTTTAGTGTTTAACTATATTTTATTGAACCAATTTGAAAATCAATTTTAATGATAGGATTGATTTTCAATTTTATCGGAGTGCAACCTGACAAATAATTCAGCCAGAATTATCAACAAATAAAGAGTAGGTTCAGACCAAAAGACCCTGAATGCTAAATTATTATGCCATTATGGCAAAAAGGGAGATTGGATTAATTTATGTGTATATGGAAAAATACCATAAATTTACAGCCCTTTGCACAATGTGCTGGGCTTATTCAGAGTTAAGAATATATATATGATTGGAAGCATTTTTAAAGGAATTACCAAGATTTTTGGAAGTAAATCGGACCGCGATTTAAAGGAACTGAATCCTGTAGTTGGCTTAGTGAATGAGGCATTTGCCAAATTACAAAGCCTTAGCGATAATGATTTGCGAAATAAAACTCAACAATTAAAGGATCAGATAAAGGAAAGATTGGCTGTTATTGACCAAGAAATTGATGAGTTGAAGATTGAATCGCAGGTGGCTGACATGGATTTGATTGACAAAGACAACTTGTTTAAAAGAATTGATCAACTCAAGAAAAATAGAGACACAGAATTAGAATTGGTGCTCAATGATATTTTACCTGATGCCTTTGCTGTAGTTAAAGAAACAGCTCGCAGGTTTGCAGAAAACAAACAATTGGTTGTTAAGGCAACTGATTGGGACAAAGAAATGAGCGCCCGAACCAAGGTTAAAAAACCAGTTACCATTGAGGGTGATAAGGCAATTTGGGGAAACACCTGGGAGGCTGCGGGGCAATCAGTAACCTGGAACATGGTTCATTACGATGTGCAGTTAATTGGTGGCCTAGTTTTGCACAAAGGCAGAATTGCAGAAATGGCAACGGGTGAAGGAAAAACCTTGGTTTCAACATTGCCTTCTTACCTCAACTCTCTGGCTGGACTTGGAGTGCACATTGTAACCGTAAATGATTACTTGGCACGAAGGGACTGTGAATGGAATGGTCCTTTGTTTGAGTTTCATGGTATTAGTGTTGATTGTATAGATTACCATCAACCAAATTCAGCAGAAAGAAGAAAAGCCTACCAAGCAGATATTACTTACGGAACCAACAATGAATTTGGCTTTGATTACCTAAGAGATAACATGGCCAATAGTTTGGATGAATTGGTTCAGCGGAAACACCATTTTGCCATGGTGGATGAGGTGGATTCGGTTTTAATTGATGATGCCAGAACGCCATTGATTATTTCTGGTCCGGTGCCTCGTGGCGACGACCAGCAGTTCTATGCTTTGAAATCGAGGATAGAGAAATTAGTGAATGTGCAAAAGGCTTATGTAAATACTGCCCTTACAGATGCTAAAAGATTAATTGCTGCTAACAATGAAAAAGAAGGTGGTTTTAAATTATTGCAAGCATACAGAGGATTGCCAAAAAACAGTGCGTTGATTAAGTTTTTGGGCGAACCTGGTATGAAGCAGATTTTAACAAAAACAGAGAACTATTATATGCAAGACCAACAAAAGGAAATGCATAAAATTGATGCCGATTTATACTTTGTTATTGATGAAAAAATAAACTCTGTTGACCTTTCAGAAAAAGGAGTTGAGCAAATTACCAATTCTGGTGAGGATCCACATTTCTTTATTATTCCAGATGTAGGTTCAGAAATAGCTGAGTTAGAAAAATCGACTATTGAAGAGGAAGAAAAAGCAAAAAGAAAAGAGCAATTGATGCTTGATTTTACAATTAAATCTGAGCGCATCCATACTATTAACCAATTGCTTAAAGCTTATTGTATGTTTGATAGAGATATTGAATACATCATTCAAGATAGCAAGGTTAAAATTGTAGATGAGCAAACAGGTAGGGTTTTAGATGGCAGAAGGTATAGCGATGGCTTACATCAGGCTATTGAGGCAAAGGAAAATGTAAAAGTAGAAGCTGCTACACAAACTTATGCTACTGTAACTTTGCAGAACTTCTTTAGGATGTATCACAAGCTTTGCGGGATGACGGGTACTGCTACCACTGAAGCAGGAGAATTCTGGGAAATTTACAAATTGGATGTAGTAGAAATACCAACCAATAGAAACATTACTCGTAAGGATGAGGAGGATGTTATCTATAAAACCAAACGCGAAAAGTACAATGCAGTTATTGATGAAATTGTAAAACTAACCGAAGCAGGAAGACCTGTATTGGTTGGTACCACAAGCGTTGAGGTAAGTGAGCTTTTGGGCAGAATGCTAACCATGCGTAAAATAAAACACAATGTATTGAACGCAAAACAACACCAACGTGAGGCAGATATAGTTGCCGAAGCTGGTCAGAAAAGTGGCGTAACCATTGCAACCAACATGGCTGGAAGGGGAACGGATATCAAGCTGGGAGAAGGCGTAAAAGAAGTTGGCGGTTTGGCAATTATTGGTACTGAAAGACATGAGAGCAGGCGAGTAGATAGACAGCTGAGAGGTAGAGCTGGAAGGCAAGGCGATCCGGGTTCATCTAAGTTTTATGTTTCATTGGAAGATGATTTGATGCGCTTGTTTGGTTCAGAACGAATTGCCAGCATTATGGATAGGTTGGGCATGAAAGAAGGTGAAAATATTGAGCATTCAATGATTACCAAGAACATTGAAAGAGCCCAAAGAAGAGTAGAACAAAATAACTTTGGAACGCGTAAACGCCTCTTGGAATATGATGATGTAATGAACTCACAAAGAGAGGTTATTTATTCGAAAAGAAGAAACGCATTATACGGCGATAAGCTTGAGTTAGACATTAGCAATATGTTGGCAGATACCTGCGAAGAGATTGTAGAAACCTACCAAGATATCAAGAACTACAATGAATTCAAATTTGAGGTGATGCGTATTTTTGCGCATGAGCCAAAGCTAACGGAAGATGAGTTTTTAGGAGGAAAAACGGAGGCTGTGGGAGACAAATTGTTTGCGGAATTATTGCAACATTACCACCAAAAAACACAAGACATGGCATTGGTTGCTTGGCCAGTAATCAAAGATGTTTATTCCAACAGAGGGTCGCAATTTGAATCTATAGCTGTACCTGTGAGCGATGGTATCCACAACATGCAAATTCCGGTGAATCTTCAAAAAGCTTTCGAAACAGAAGCAAAAGAAATCAGCAAAACCTTTGAAAAGTATGCTTCATTGTTTGTGATCGACAATGATTGGAAAGAGCATTTGCGTGAAATGGACGACTTGAAACAAAGTTCTCAAAATGCGGTATTTGAACAAAAAGACCCATTGCTTATTTATAAATTAGAATCATTCAATTTGTTTAAAAGCATGTTGTCTCGTATTAACAAGCAAGTATTAGGCATGTTGTTTAAGAGCTTTATTCCCGTTGAAAATGCATCGGAAGTAAAGCAAGCCGAACAGCCAAAGAAGGTTGATACTAGCAGATTAAAAACTTCGAGAACAGATGATTTAGCAGATGCACAACGCAATACCCAATCTGCTGTTCAAGGAAGCAGTGAAGTGCAAAAACCAGCTCAAATAAAAGGGGTTGTTAAAATAGGCAGAAACGATCCTTGTCCTTGCGGAAGTGGCAAAAAATACAAATCGTGCCACGGAAAAGAGGAAATTAATTAATACAGAAACAATAATGAGCTTAGCAAATTATATAGAACACACCAATTTAAAACCTAATGCCACCTCAGATGACATTATAACTTTGTGCAATGAGGCCATTGAACATGGTTTTTACGGAGTGTGCGTACCACCTTATTTTGTGCAGCTAGCGAGAAAAACTCTTAAAAAAAACAATATCAAGGTTATAACGGTGGTAGGATTTCCTTTAGGCT
>CAMCJW010000026.1 GCA_945875195.1 Chitinophaga pinensis
TTACCATTAACAACTAGGTTACCACCTTCAATGGCGATATCACCTTTGAAAATGCCGTGGGTTGAGTCGTACTTAAGCATGTAGGCCATATAGTCTACATCAATTAAATCGTTGATTCCAACAATTTCTACCTGAGGGTTATTGATGGCAGCCCTGAAAACCAAACGACCAATACGGCCGAATCCGTTGATTCCTATTTTCATTGTTATAAATGGGTTATTTTGAGTGGGGCAAAGATAAATGATTATTCTTTAAAAAGAAGATTTTGATTTTTTGCCTAAATCCAAGCTATGTGCCCCATTAATTCGGCTTTTTCTCTTGTAAGTTAAGGCTTTATATTTTCGGTTTGAACCAAAAAGCAATTGTTTTTTGTAATTTTGACCATGCGATATCTTTTGGCCTTGGTAATTGTAGTAAGTTTCTTTTCGTGCAAGCGCGACAAAGAAAAGTTTGTGGTGAGCGGCATTCTTTACAAAGATTGTTCGCATACTGTTCCCTATGCCAACTATCCACTTATATTAGAGTATAACACAAAGAGCCTCCTAGAAGACCCGTTTGAATTGTCCTTAACAACCAATGAAAAAGGCGAATTTTCGGCCACCTATGAAAGTGTTTCCGATTTAATCAATGGAAATCTTTCGGTATCCTTTGTTGCCGGATTTGCCAATACCTCTTTGGTCTCAGATCTTCCCTTAAACAAAACAGTCAATCTTGGCAATGTGGTTAAAGGATCAAACAGCTTTGTGGTATATAAAATTGCAACCAATAAACCTTACACCTCAAACGATACGCTCTACTACCGCATTTCTGCAAGTAACTTTGCGCCACCCTATATGATGAATGCCCCATATAAAGTTGGACCATTTACCAACGGCCAAATTTTGGACACCATTGTTCGTTCGAGTATCATGGGTTACGATAATGGCAGCCAATCCATCAAAATTCAAGTATACAACGAATGGCGCCTGGGAGCTCGTTATAATGATCCCAAAAGACAGAACCAACAATACTACTCAATTAATCCCTGCCAAGTTTACGAGGAAGCGGTAATAGATTTGGAGAGGGCTGTTAAATAGGGGAGGGTTTTTTATGTTTGAAATATATTTTCGATGGCATATAAGGGAAAAACTTCAATTGAATCATATGCTGAAAAATTCTCGTTGGAGATTCTAATACCCTTTTTAATATCTTTTTCCTTTAAAAACAGAAATAAACTTTGCATTGATCCTTTTGTTCCAGATTTCACTTCAATAGGTGTAATTTTCTGCGATAGGGTAACAACATAATCAACTTCTGCATTGCTGTTTTTAGATTCTCTTTGCCAATAATACAAAATTGGATGTTGGTAGCAATTTTCCGATTTCAATAATTCTAATCCAACAAATTGTTCTGCTATATTTCCTTTATTTATAGCATTGAATTCATTAGAAAGCAAAAACTCAGCAAGGTTAAGTCCCATCAATCGCTGAAATATTCCTGTATCAAATACAAGCATTTTTTGTTTTTGAGGATTTGCACCAGCTCCTAATGGAATTCCATTTGAAGAGCTGTGGGTTACAGGAATAACTAAGCCTGCTGTAATCAATAGTTGTAATGCTTCTTTTACTTGCAGATGATTTGCTTGTGTACATGCTTTAGAATATACAAACTTATTTCCTGATTGAAATACAACTGATTGGAATACTTCATTCAATCGTGAAACAGGAGCTCTCTTTTTGTATTTTGAAAAATCGGCTTGAAAGGATATTATTAAATCATCTAGTAATTGTTGACATAGATTTAAATCTCCTGTTTCTATATAATTGGCCAATATTTCAGGCATCCCTCCTAAACAAATAAACTTACGGGTTAAATCAATTAATTTAGCATGAATGGCATCATTTAAGGGCTTTTTAGGATTTGCTTTTATTACCATCTCATACAGTTGTTGTTGGTCTGAACCAATAAGAAATTCGGAAAAGCTAAGAGGATACATAAACATTGACCGAATACGTCCTACCCCAAATGTAGGAATTTCTGAAAGCGCAAATTCAAGCAATGATCCTGCAGCAATGAGATGCAATTCAGGCATTTTTTCATAAAAAAAACGAAGAGAGGCAATGGCTTCCTGACATTCTTGAATTTCATCAAAAAATAAAAGTGTTTTGCCTGGAATAATTGACACGTTTAAAATTGCTGAAATGTTCTCACAAATTGATACTGGTGAAAGTTCATTTGAAAACAATTCCTTTAAGTTTGGCGTCTCATTAAAATTAATTTCTATAAAAGTGTCGAATTTACTTCCAAATTCTCTAATAGTTTTAGTCTTCCCAATCTGGCGAGCGCCTCTAATTAAAAGAGGTTTTCGTAGTTTTCCAACTTTCCACTTTTCAAGTTCTGTGTCAATTTTCCGTTTGATATACATAGTAAATTCAATAAATCCAATCCAATATTGGCATAAAAATTACAGAAATACAAGGCAATATTGAATAAAAAATTACAAAAATACAAGGCAATCTGGTTTTTTTAGCCTTTTTGTGAGTGTTGTTTTTAAATTTTAGTGCAAAATAAAGTGGCCATTGCTAGTTTTGTAAGTCTAGCCTTTACTGCCAAATTTATGAAGAAGCTGTAATTGATTTGGGGAGAGCTGTTAAGTAGGATAAATCAATATTTACCATTAAAAAGCTCTTTGGTTCAAACAGAAAAAAGCGATTTAGTTTGCTGTTTTGATGGGTGTTGAAGCCAATGGTTTGCTGTTTTTTTTATTTTTTTCAAAAAAGATTTTGATTAATCCCAAAAAAGCCTACTTTTGCCAACCCAAAATAATGGCCCGTTCGTCTATCGGTTAGGACGTTAGATTTTCATTCTGAAAAGAGGGGTTCGACTCCCCTACGGAGTAAGAAGCTCCAACAAATTCCCTTTTAAATTGCAGTGTTTTTAAAGTGTTATAACAATCATGGACACTTTGGTGGATACAAACATAACTTTTATAAGTTTTATTCAATTTTACTTTAAATCTGAATAGTCAAAAAGCACCTTTGGATCAACCTCTAATAGTTCCGCAAATAAGAAGGCAAAACTAATACTTGTATTTATTTCACCTCTTTCAATTCTTCCAATCTGCGACAAATGTATATCAGCATTGTGTGCGTGTTCTTCCTGTGTGATACCTTTTCCCTTGCGAATTTGGCGCAATTTCGCTCCAAACTTTATTATCCCTTCGTGGTCTCTATGACGGTTTTTTCGCACGTGGAGAAAACGGTGAAATTGACCACCTTTTCGCGGAATAAACTGACCACCCAGCGCGGTTGAAATTGACCAGGTAATTTCGGAGTAAATTGACCACATAATTTCGGAGCAAATTGACCACTTTCAAAAATAGCAAGTTTATGCTGATTTAAAACCATAAAGAGAGTTTCTTTGGTAATAAACCAAACAAATCTCTATGGCAAATAAATCAATTAGCATGAGCAAAATAAGACAAATTCTAAGATTATACAGTCAAGGATACAGTAATATGGCCATCTATGGCCTGACACGTGTATCAAGGAATACGCTAAAGAAGTACATTAAGGATTACAAATCTCTTAACTTAACAATTGAAGAAATAGAGGTACTTACAGACTTCGAATTAAGTGAGCTTTTTTCTAAGTTCAAACCCATAATGGAAAAGCTTAGCCCTAAGGCTGAGGTGTTGTATAAACTATTCCCAGAAATTGATAAACAACTTAAAAGAAAGGGAATTACCAAGCAGATGATGTGGCAACAATATATTGCCAATTATCCTGATGGCTTTAAGGAAACACAGTTTCGCTTTCATTATTTTTTATGGAAGCAACAAGTTAATCCAGTTATGCACATGGAGCACAAAGCTGGAGACAAGGTTTATATTGATTATGCTGGCGAAAAGCTTCACATAGTAAATAAAGAAACAGGTGAACTAATCCCAGTTGAGGTTTTCGTGGGCATATTAGGAAGTAGCCAACTTACCTACGTTGAAGCTAGTTACACGCAACAAAGTGAAGATTTAATCTATAGCTGCCAAAGATTATTTATCTACTTTGATGGAGTTACAAACGCAATAGTACCAGACAATTTAAAATCAGCAGTTAATAAGTCGAGCAAATATGAGCCTGAAATTAATTCCAACTTTGCTGATTTTGCCGATCACTACAATGTATCTGTTTTACCTGCAAGGGCATATAAACCTAGGGATAAATCCTTAGTTGAAGGGGCAGTCAAAATTATTTACACACGAATATATGCAAAGCTTAGAAACCGAATCTTTCATACTTTAGAGGAATTAAATGCTGCAATATGGGAAGCACTTGAGGAGCATAATAACACGCTACTTAAAGGGCGAAATTATAGCAGAAGAATGCAGTTTGAGGAAATAGAACGCCAAACATTGCACCCCTTGCCAACTATTGCTTATGAATTAAAGAAGCAGTTTTATGCCACTGTTATGAAAAACGGACATATATGCTTAGGTGCTGATAAACATTATTATAGCGTGCCATATCAGAATATAGGAAAGAAAGTAAAAGTACTATATACCAATAAGTATGTGGAAGTTTTTTATAACCATCTCTGCATTGCCAGGCATGAAAGAATGAAGAGCCCATACAACTATTCTACAGTTAAAGAGCATTTATCATCAACACATCAGTTTGTAAGTGATTGGTCCTCGGATAAGTTTTTAAATTGGGCCGAATCAATTGACGATAATGTCAAGCATTATATCAATGAAATCCTAAATAAAAAGCAACACTTAGAGCAAGCTTATAAGTCTTGTGTAGGTGTATTGGCTATGGGTAAAACTTATGGTAACACGAGGCTAATTAATGCATGTAAACGAGGAATAGAATACAACATGTACTCATACAAAAGTATTGAGATGATATTAAAGCGCGGATTAGATAAACCAGATGAAGAAAATCAACAATTACTAATGCCTCAGCATGAAAATATAAGAGGAGAAGACTATTATAAATAAACCAAAACAAATAAAAAAATGAACACAGAAACACTTGAAAAAATGCGTAAAATGAAGTTTTACGGAATGGCTAGAGCTTTGAAAATGACTATTGAAGCTGGCAAATCAGAGCAGTACACGCCTGATCAATTAATATCTCTAATGGTAGATTCGGAGTGGGAGGATCGTCATAATAGAAATATTGAACGTACAATCAGCAATGCAAGGTTCAGATACAAATCTGCAATAGAGCAAATTGTATTTGATGAGGAAAGGGTAATTGATAAAAATCAAATTATGCGTCTTGCAGAATGTGATTTTATTAAACGTTGCGAGAATATTTTGATCACAGGAAGTACTGGTATAGGTAAATCCTTTATTGCAACAGCAATAGGCCACCAAGCATGTTTGCTTGGTTATAAAACAATGTACTTTAATGCTTCAAAACTATTCTCTCAACTCAAAATGGCCAAAGGAGATGGTTCATATTCAAAAGAAATAAAGGTAATCGAAAAGCAACAATTAATTATAATTGACGACTTTGGTATTCAACCTTTGGATGGTCACAATAGAGCAGCTTTGATGGAAATTATTGAGGATAGACACGCTAAATCATCTATAATAATTACAGCACAGGTGCCAGTTAATTTATGGTATGAAGTAATAGGCGAAAAGACTATTGCTGACGCTATTTTGGATAGGATTATTCATGGAGCACATAGAATTGAGCTTACAGGAGAATCCTTAAGGAAGAAAAAAATATCGTTAAACTAATAAATAATTAATACTTTTGAATATTAATCAGCAAAAAACTGCTATTCTTTGCCAGAAAATATGATCAATTTTTGCCAGCAATATGGGTGGTCAATTTGCTCCGAGATTTTATGGTCAGATACACCGCGATTACCACTTTATAAGCATCGTACTAAAATTCAAAAATTAACTAGGTTAACTGGATTAGAGGTTGAGGAATTGGAAATGGCGGTTATCAAGAATATTACCTTTATTAATGAAGGATTAATTTCTAAAAAGATTATTAGTTCTGTTGAAAAATTACTTAAGGATATTGATTTGGCGGATGTTCCATTTGTTGCGTTAACTAAAGATTTGAACGGAAAATTATGGACAGGTGATAAAAAGCTAATAGATGGATTAAAATCTAAAAAATTTAATAGTTTTATAACCACCTTAGAATTATCGGTTTTGCTTGATGAACTTGAAAGTTAATTGTTATTTTCTTTTGATAGAATGTGTTTAAAATCAGGCTATTTATATTCTTATCTAAATAATTTTCGTGGTTACCGCTTCTCCTTCAATGGTCAAGAAAAGGATGATGAGGTTGCTGGTGTTGGAAATATTATGACAGCGGAGTTTTGGGAGTATGATACTAGGTTGGGTAGGAGGTGGAATTTGGATCCTGTAATAAAGCAAGACTTTAGTGGTTATGGGGTTTTAGGAGATAATCCAATTGTGTTTTTTGATGAAAATGGAGATGATTGGTACAAAGATCAAGCAGGTAATGTTAAATATTTTGATAACACATCTGCTGGTTTTTCAGACTTAAACAAACAGAGTTGGACAAACATTGGTTCTACTAAAACTGCTCCAGATCAACTAATTGAAGGCATAAAAAATGGTTCAATTGAAAATCGATTTCATCGGTCCTTTATTCTAAATGAAAAGAAATATTACAATGCGATATATACTTGCAATGGAAATTCTGTCCATACCTTAGCTGAAATTGATAGGCCATATGATGTTACAAATGGCGAATATCTTCCAAGAACAATTAAGACATTAGATGAAGATGGAGTTCCTCTAACAATTAAGGTAAGTTTTGGACCTGGATTTGCATCAGATAATTTTCATACTCCTAACAATAAAATAGCCCCATATGCTGTGGAGGGATTTATTGAAGGTATGATGCAGGCAAATCAAGATGGCGCCTGTGTTAACGAAGTTACAATTGGTGCAACTACAAATGGACACCATCACAATGCTATGAAAGGGGTTAATTGGCACAAATCACCAAGCACCCATTACCCACTTAAAGGAGGCGGACGCGCAATTGATATAGGTAATTTTAATAGACAAAGAATTTCAAATAAAAGTACTGTTTCCAAAACAGTTCAACTCGCCTTTTTAAAAGTAAACAATATTTATGAAGTTTATGGTCCCCATATCAACAATAAAGACGGAAAAACTATTGGCAACCAACAGCATAATACCTGGATTCATGTATCATTTAAGAAAAAATTATGATCTATTTAAATCATTTCTATATTTACTTGTTTTTTGCAATTGCAATTCCTAAAATATGTTTATTACAACCAAGAGACAAGCAATATTTTACGTCTAATTATGAAGATTCTGTTTTATTGTCTCAATATTTAATCCACGAGTTTTCTTCTCAAAAAATAAAGGACAGTTTACGAATTGACTTATATGGTAAAACCTTGAACTCTAGCCAGGTACTTTTCACAATTTATGATTTCAATAAGAAATTATTGTATAAAAAACGTTTCCCTGCTTCCTTATTGAAGGACTATGGAAATCCAATTGATAAAGAAGACACATCGGCAAATGAAGTTGCAATAAAAGAAGGTTTCGATAATTTTTTTATGACGGAAAATTTTTTTTCTCCTGCAATTGATCCAAATGTAGAATTTGACAATGAAATTAGTGGGCCAAACATACAAGTTTGGAAACAAATTCAATTAAATAGAAACAATATTGCATTTATTTATAATGGGATAGATGAAGGACACATATTTATTGTGTATTTGAAATCTAAGAAAAAGGTGATTGAATTCAATCCATAGTAAAACAGCACTTTCCATTTGCTTTTTGATAAATCTCTTTGCTTTCCACCGATCAGTTGAATTAAAATAAAGAACTTAGATTTGAATGGAATAAAATTGAAATTAAAAGGTAAAAAAGTAGAACTTAGTTTATTTGAACTAAGTTCTACTTTTTATTACATCCAAGTCATCTAAGCACCCTGCCTTCCTAAGCATAAACCGCGAGTAAGGTTAGATTTGTATGAAAGTAATACTACAAATTATGATTCCATAAAAAAAAAGCCAGTATCAATTCCCCTTGCAATTCTCCCACAAAAAACCTTAATTTGTTATTAAATATCTTAATTTCTTATGCAAACACGCTTTCTACTCTTTTTTTTGGCAATCTGCCTATTTGTTTTAATGCCCAATGTTAAGGCACAAATGCCCAGCATTACTGGCTTTGCTCCAGCAGCGGCGCACCCACGCGAGGTACTAACTATTTATGGCTCAAATTTAAATGCAGGCACTGGTGCTAGGCATGTGTTTATAGGGAATGTAAAGGCACAAGTTTTGAGTGTTAGCGCAGATTCTATAAAGGTGCGTGTGCCTTTTGGCGCAACAGTAGGACCAATAGTTTTAAGTGCCAATAACAAAACAGTAAGTAGCATTTTACATTTTGTACCTACCTACCCGGCTAGCACCGCCTCACCAAGTAACCTTAATTTCTGGCCCAACGAAGGAGATGCAAACATTGTACAAAGCGGTATGCGTAATTATTTTGCCTATAAAAGTGCGGATTTGGATAATGATGGAAAAGTTGATTTGCTAACCAATTTGACTATTTTAATGAATACAGCTAACCTCATTTATGATCCTTATTACTCTAAATTAAGACTTTTTAAAAACATTAACAACAACACAGGAGGTCTTAGTAATACAAGTTTTAATTCCCCAATAGATTTTATAGGTGACAGCTCAACAAGACCAGGTAAGTATAATTATATTTTAAATTATGAAGTTGGAGATGTTAATAGCGATGGGAATTTGGATATTGTAGCAAGAACCGATTCTGGTGTTGTGTTTTTTATTAATAAAGGAATAGGTATTTCTGCCACAATGTTTACACGTGTTTTAGTCCAAAACCCAGACCTTCAAATAAATCCAACAAGTGTTTCAAATACCGATGCATTAGTACTTAAGGATTATGATGGAAATGGGAAACTAGATGTTTTGGTAACTACGCCTGATAAATTAATTGTATTTGTTAACACTTCGAGTTCATCTTCCATCACTCAATCTAGCTTTCAAATAAAAATAATTAAGAGCTTACCCTATTCTAATATTGGATGGAGAATATTTTCTGGTGATTTAAGCAATGATTCAAAGCCAGATATTGTCTATTACAAAAGCTTTGGTGGAGCTTCTTACGATTCAATTTTCATTCTACAAAATGACTTTGGAACTTCCTCATTAATTCTGGATTCTAACTCATTTTTGACCCCAATTATCTCAAAATATTTATCTTCTCCTAACGTATCAAAAATTGAAGATTTTAATCAGGACGGATATCTTGACCTAGCAACAAATTTCTCAATAAACAAACTTGGCTTTCAAAGTAATGCTGGTGGTGGCGGATTTGGCTATTCTGTTTCCTCATTTATAAATATCCCTGCTGGTTTTATTGAGTTTTTTTTATTTAGCGATTTAACCGGGGATGGGAAAATTGATTGTGTCCATACTGAACAAACAAGCTACACCATTCAAAAAAATAACAATAACCCTGGTGGACCTGTTTTGGCAAGTTTGTTTTCTAGTGCCAATTATTCTAGGCCTGTTTACGGTCTTGACAATTTAGGACCTGTTTGCGATTTGGATAATGATGGTAGGCCTGATTTAGTAACTGTTAAACATGCTTCTAGTGCACGCTTGCTAATATCAAGAAACACTTACAATATACAAGCTCCTAACCAGCCTACAACTGCTGCTAATGTTGCAAATTTATATGGTACATCTTTAAAATTAAACATTAGCGCTCCAGGTAATGGAACTGGCCGAGTTGTTTTGATGAAACAAGGCACAGCCCCTATAACGGGCACGTTAACTAATTATACGTATTATGCCGCTACACAAAATTATAATACTGCACCATCTTTATTAGATGGCTCAAAAGTGGTGTATATTGGCGATACCTCAATTATTACCATTACCGGTCTTATTGCTCTTACTAACTACCAAATTAAAATTGTAGAGGTAAATGGTTGGGCCAATGCTACCAACTTTTTTAATACAGGTGGCTATACCCTTAGCACTACAACCCTGCCTGTTACTTGGCTCAGCTTTGAAGGTAATAAGCTAGAAAAGGATGTTGCCCTTACTTGGCAAACGGCATCAGAACTAAATAGCCAAAGCTTTTTAATAGAACGCTCTTTTGATAACCTCAATTGGCAAACACTAGGTAAAGTGAAAGCTGCTGGCACTAGCAATCAAACACATTCTTATTCCTACACAGATATTAACCCTGCTTTTGTTGAGCCCAATGCCACAACTGTTTATTACAGGCTTAAACAAGTAGATTTTAACCAAGAGTATAGTTACTCAAGCACAATTTCAATAAGCTTACAAAACCCTACAATAAACACCCTAGAAAACCTAAGATTTACAGCATACCCTGTACCTTTTGCAGATAAGGTTACCATATCCTCAAACAATAGCACAGACTTTAGCGCAGAACTATACAATACCTATGGCAAATTACTACAAAGTAACCAAAGCCAAAACGGCCAAGTAGATTTTAATACACTATCACTTCCAACTGGTTTGTACGTTGCGGTACTTAAAACCCTTTCTGGGGAGGTAAAGGTATTGAAGGTGGCAAAGGATTGAGTGAATGTTTGAGAAATGCAAAAGATTAGTTAAAAACAACTTTTATATGCCAAGGAGGTACTTTAAATTATTGCCTATGGTATGGATATTTTGTGTTAGTTGAACCTATTCCATGGTAAAAATTTCGAATATAAGTATGTTCATTTAAATCGATACCATTAATAATTGCTTTGAACGAGTTAAATCAAATTTAACTTAGAAATAAAAAGTGTTAGCATGATGGATATACGGGATTACAAAAGCATATTTCAAATTCATTTTTTAATTTAAACTGTATATAGTTTCTAAAATTCTCAACTTTGCTATTTAAAAATTGAGAAATGAAACATTTGATTCTAAAGACCTTAGAATATGAATTTATATTCAAGGATTTTGACGAAGCACTTAAAACCATTGGATACAATGGAGGTAAAGAAACATATTATGCATCCAATGTGAGAGAGTTTTTAAATTTTCTTGAACAAAAGGAAATTTATTCTTTAGCACTTGTTAATTCAAAAATACTAAATACTTATTATCAGTATTTATGTAATCGAAAGAATACACGTCGTGGTGGGGTTTTAAGCCCTATAACTATCAGACATCAAATGACCTCCTTAAAGTTGCTTTTTGACCATTTAGTTCGCACTAAGTATTTGGAAAGTTCACCAGTAATTATTGTTGGCATTAGACCTCTGGCATACAAAAGGAAAAATATTGCAACAACTGATGAAATTAGAGCAATGTTTAATGCCTGTTCAAATTTAAGGGCCAAAGCACTCTTAGCCTGTGCTTATGGATGTGGATTAAGAAGGGGTGAAATAGAACGTTTAAACCAATCAGATATTAATTATACGAACCAAATTTTGGTGGTGCGTATGGCAAAAGGTGGTAAAAGTAGGGAAGTTCCACTGTCGGATGAGATGTTGACCATCATTAGAAAGTATAATCGTACCTGGAGATGTAGGCATTATAATAATACCAAACCAATTGATTCATTTCTCATTTCTAATAAAGGAGACAGGTTGAGTGGGGCTGTAATGAACCGAATTCTGGCATCAATAATTCATAAAACTAGAATCAAGGAACTTATCAATAAAAATATAACATTGCATTGCTTGCGCCACAGCATTGCCACTCATTTAATGGACAAAGGTGCTGGTGTAGAATTTGTTCAAAAATTCCTTGGGCATTCAGATATTGATACAACCAACTTATATGCTATAAAAAGAAAACGACAATCCTCAATCCTTAAGAAATTCTTTTAACATGGAAACTAAATTGGTAACATCAAACGCCCCTCAGAATTCAAAAATGAGTTTTACCACCTATTTGCACTCATTGCATCATACACCCAAATCAATCATAAGTTACGAATTCATTATAAAACGATATTTAACCGAAAATCCGAATGCGAATGATTACGGTTATTTGGAGGTATTTAATTACATCAAAAAAATTATCCTAGGCCAATATGAAAGGAAATCATTTTCGCTTTTACAAGCTGGGATCAAAAAATATTATAATTTTTTGATTAAAACAGGCATTCGAGAAACACACCCTTGTAATTCCCTTTTCCTCAAACAAAGGCGAGCTCCTTTAATTCATCAAGATCTTTTTTCAACAAATGAACTTGCATTGTTACTTAGAAGGCAAGAACGTTACAAAATACTAAAACTAAGAAATCGGATAATAATTTCACTATTAATATTTCAGGGACTAACATTAGCAGAATTGATCAGGCTTAAAATCAAAAATCTTAATCTTGAAGCTGGAACTCTACATGTTGCTAAAAGCCGAACCCTTAACCACAGAGTAATGTATCTTTCACCTAAGCAACAAGATTGGATTATTCAATATATCAAGCGTGATCGAGCCCAATTGATAAATTCTAAATCGCCCACCCAGTTATTATTGCTCAACAAATTGGGGCAGCCTATTTCATCCGATGTGGTGCAATACCTTATTGAAACATTTAGAATAATTTTCCCTGGCAGAAAATTAAGTGCCGCAACCATTCGCCAGAGTGTTATAGCCAATTGGCTAAATATATGTAAAATACCTTTGGATCAAGTTCAGCTTCTTGCAGGCCATAAGTGCATGTCAACTACGTTAAAATATCGCAAAGAGGATATGAAAAAACAAGTTGAATTGATGAATAAGTATTTTCCAATTTAACCTTATAAATCGAAGAGGTAGGCCCCTGTGTAACTTGTAACATCAGTGTACCCTACACTAACAGAATTCTTTAAATAACTTCTCTTTCCTATTGAACCCATTTGAAACGTACTCCAATCAGGAACTACCTTGGATCAAATTGCCGTTTTAATACAGATTTCTGCACAATTTCCAAATTCGAAGATCCCTTTTTAACTTCCACACCATTAGAATCGAACTCCCAGCTATTCCCAATTTTACGATCAAAATAAAAACTATCGACAGTTTTGAGTTGTCCATTTCTAAATAATATTATTCCATATCCATTCAAATGGTCCTTATGGAAATTATTAATCGCATAAATTTCACCTGAGGGATAGTACCAAACTTCATCGCCTTCAAATTCTCCATTCTTTATATTATTTACCACTGTACTACCATCTTCCAAAAAATGTTTGCTTACACCGTTGAATATCAAAGAATCACGAGTGTAAGGTAAACTATCTTGAATTTTCCCGTCTGGTCGATAGATAACTCTCCAATGTCTGCAATCTTCAGTATGAACATGCTTTGTAGAAGAACATTCAAAATTCAAAAATGAAAAGAAGCTAATTAAAGTATAGAGAAATTTCATTGATTTACTATTAAAAATTCGTATTAGTGCTCATCACCTGTCGTAGAATCCTTTGACAACACCTTATCTTTTGGTATTGTGTTTGAACCATTTCCATTTGATTCAAAATATTGATCACAAGTTTTACAAGCTTTGACCTCATTTTCGCTTTTCCATTGTCTGATTTTCTTTGCAAAAGCATCCAATGCAGTATAAGACAAATCAATAACTTGAGACTGGCGTTCCATTGTACCCTTTAGTACACTAAGAACTTCCAAAGAAGCCATTTCCTTAGTTAAAGCCGCTGGAATGTTTAATTCATTTGGGCTAAATGAAGTTAATGCACTCATTAATAAATTAATGTTATCTATTTGTATTTTACCTCTTCCATGCCTCGTTTCGCCACTCTTCCCATTTTCCCATGTCCAATTAACTCCACCCCAACCCAAATTCGTTTCTTCTATCTCCTCATTTACTGATTCCTGATCAGAATTAATTCCCAAAGCATCTTTTATGGGATGTTGCTGAAATCTCAATTCGCCCTGTTCTTCATGTGTTTCTACGATGACAGTTTCATTTTTCTTGATAGTTACATTTTGTACAACATTAATATCATACCACCCGATGTCATAGTTCTCTTGATGATTCGAAGTTTCATACACATTTCCCTTTACCAAATCATCATTAACCACCATTACGATTGTAGAATTTTGCTTTGTAGCTTCATTATATACATTAATAATTAGGCGTTTTGTATTACCACCCTCGTCAATATATATTAAAGGCGAATTTGAAACAAAAGAGTAGTTGCTTTCATAAGGAAATTTTTTAAATGCAGGATCAATACTCAACCATTTACCTAGTCTTGAACTGTAGATCCTAGCCCCAAAATCATAAGCATTTCCGTCTCCTGATACCTCGTTGTCATTCTCCTTGCCATTGAAGGAGAAGCTATATCCATTCCCTATGCAGAAATTTGACCTTAAAACTGTGTATGTCGCTCGATGGAACACGGGTTAATCTTATAAATGGGAGTTTATTTATGTAGGAAATCTTTTTTAAATTTAAACTTTTGTTGTCAAGTATAGAAATGTCTAATAATAAAAATTGCATAAATTTCTTCAAATTGATGCAAAATGCTCCAATTTACTTCACCCAATGTTTCACTATTGTTTCACCTCGAGCACCGAAGCCTTGGCGCAGGTACTCTATTAACAATGCCTACAAGCCATTTAGTTCGAATCCCGCTCTCTCCGCCCTCGCTCACCGAAGCTTCAGCGAAGGTGAACTTTCAAATTAAAGCCTGATTTTACGAAGTAGAGTCAGGCTTTTTTTTGCTTTTAGCAGCTGGCCTCTAGCCTTTGGCAAGATTTGCTTACACACAAAATTATCCTTCACATAGGACAAGCAATCATTTTAACCAGAGGCCAACGGCCTTCTTGGTATCTTACAAACTATAGTAAACAGAATAAAATTCTTGATATCCTTTCTTGTGGTCTCAACTTTTTGTTAAAATAGAGCTTATTCTTATATTCGTGATATGAAATACGTGATTGATTTACCAACGTCTCAAAAGCAAAAGTTAGTTTTAACTTTATTAAAAGAATTAGGAATAACTGCTGAAAAGGCCATTGGAACATTGAAACCACTAACTGCAAAGGATGTCGCTTTAGGTATAGGTAGAAAGGCAACCAAAGAAGAATTGATAGACTATATCAAACGTGTTGAAGAAAGTGAAAGCTTGGACCTTGATAGTCTTATTGAAGCTTATAAGTAATGAGAATTACAATTAAGGCAGAGGCTGCCGCAACTATAAATGAAATTGTGCGTTTTGTTGATTCAAAAAACACCCCTGGAAGTGGTAAGCATAAAGCAAATTGAGATTAAAACAATAATTCATGGGGCACTTTTAAATTATTAAAAGAGAATTTGATTTAGCTCAAGATTGGAAACCTGATTTACAAGGTGTAGTTTAGCGGGTGATTGCTTTGCAAAATATGTTAATTATTGATTAATAATCCATTTTCCAAAAAGGCCCTCTGTAGTATACACCTTCCCATAATTGTTAATACTAATAACCTTTAAATCTTTGGATTGGAATAAAATCGGGGAATTACCTATTCTCAAGATGCTTTCATTTGATATTTGGAAACTATAAATCTGAGTCAATTCTATATTTAATCTGCAATTTACTGCAATTTCGTCAACTAACTTTTCTGGATTAATTTCCTTTTTCTTTTTTACCACTACCTCAAACAATGAGTCATTCTTTATATTTTTCAACTTATAGAAATAATAAAATGGGAAAGAAAATGAATCCAACTCTACAAGGATAAATTCCTCTTTAAAAGATTGTTTAATATTCCTATCAAACATTTGATTTGAACATAAAACTATAACTATAATTGTAAAGGATAAGAATTTCATTTTAATTTTTTAAATCATTTGTGCGACCACTTTTACCTCCTTGATTTCCTCCTGATGGAACAATCTTAGAAGGATTTTTAGGAGCTTCAAATCCATTTTTAGGCTTTCCCATATTGATTACATCCTTTGTATAATCTATAATGTCGTATTTGGAGCAATCTGTTAAATAGATCATATCAGGGTCTATTGAAGAACTCATTGGAGTTAATTGGGCCATATTCGGAGTTAATGCCAATGCCTTTTTATGGGCGTTTGTATAACCAGAATAACCTTCCCCTGGATTATCTTGCCCACCAATATAGGACTCTAATGCCTCATGAAGTACATTTTCTCCTGTAGTTCCAGCACCTGGGATTTTTGAATTACCAATTTTTTCCAATTGATCCATGTTTATTAATTGTTTTGTTACAACAATTTCTTTAGTTTGAAATTTATCATCACCTGTGATTAACCTTTTTACACTTACCTCATAAGAGCCCCCCAGCATTATATCTCCATTTGGCGCTTTTGTAGCTTTTGTTGTATATAATTCCACACGAATAT
This sequence comes from Chitinophaga pinensis, assembly GCA_945875195.1. Lineage (GTDB taxonomy): Bacteria > Bacteroidota > Bacteroidia > UKL13-3 > UKL13-3 > B1. The sequence continues at coordinate 16,340 of CAMCJW010000026.1, forward strand.
TTGGATTGTTTATAGCTTCCAAAAGTTTCGCATCAGCAGGGTTTTTAGGCAGTCCAGTTGCCATTATTTGTCCAGTTTCTATGTTATAAATTAATTGCAATGATGTTGACGTTTTTAATGCGTTAACAGCCTTTTCTGCATCTTTGCCAAAAATGAAAACTTCTTTACCATCCTTATCAATAAAAATTATAGGATTGTCTGCCCCAAACTGAAATGAGCTTTGCGATGGATACTTCCTAACCAAAGGGTCAACACTCATCCACCTCCCCAACCTCGCATCATAAATCCTCGCTCCAAAATCATAGGCATTTCCTTCGCCGTATGTCTCATTGTCTTTCTCTTGACCATTGAAGGAGAAGCGGTAACTTACACCACAACCTTGTAAACCCTTTATAGGCTTGCTATAATGGCAGTTTTCAGGTATATGAAAATGAGAATAAGTTAAACGCATTTTGTTATTCAAATAACGTAGTTTTTTTATTAAATAAAACGTTTTAGTTTTGGTCTAGGCGGATTGATTGTTACTTTCACTTTTTCCATTTAAGTGGAAGTGACAGCTTTTCCCACAACCTTTCAAACCCTTTATAGGCTTGCTATAATGGCAGTATTTTCGTATGTGAAAATGAGAATAAGATAAACGCATTTTGTAATTCAAATAACGTGGTTATTATATTAAAAAATTGCTTTAGTATTTTATCTAAAGTGGTTTTTATGTTAATTTACCTTTTTCCACTAGAATAGAAGCGGTAA
>CAMCJW010000027.1 GCA_945875195.1 Chitinophaga pinensis
CAACCATGATATCTTTATAAATCCCAATTTCACTGTGCGATTCGCAAGGAATTAACAGACCACATTGCAACATAAATTGGAGCAAGCCAACGGTTTTTAAACAAACAGACTTTCCTCCTGCATTCGGGCCAGATATCACTACAATATGTTTTCCTTGGTTCAAATCGATTGATAAAGGAACCGTTGCTAATTTTATTTTATCGTGACTTAATCTTAATAAAGGATGGTAGGCTTTTACCAATTTCAATCCGGGATGCTTACTTAATATCGGCATGTCGGCCTTCATTTCAATAGCAACCAAAGCTTTCGCCCTTATAAAATCAAACAAACCCAAACGTTGTAAATTTTTCTCTAACTCAGGAATCTCGGGCCTAATTTGATCTGTTAATTCTAATAATACGCGCTCCCTTTCCCTCCTATATGCTATTTGAAGCTCTCGCAACATATTGTTTAAATCAAAACATTCGGATGGCTCTATATATACTGTTTGACCAGTATTAGATTCATCGTGCACAAATCCTGCAACATGCCTTTTGTGTTCAGCCAAAACAGGCAAAACCAATCTTCCCTCCCTTATAGTAATGCCAATTTGGTCTGTTAAATAACCTAGGCCAGTATTCTTATCAAACAAGCGTTGAATTTTCTTTCTTATTTCAGTTTCTTTATCCTGAATCTTACTCGAAATTTTAGCTAATTCTGGTGAAGCATTTGGCCTTAGTAAGCCTTCCGAATCAAGCACTCTATCAATCCTTCTAGCAACGAGGTCATTAATTATTAAACCCTCTAATAGCATTTCCAATTCAGGATATTTTCCATTTCGCTCGCGTAAAAATTTGGTTACACTCAAAAAAGCTTGTACCACCAATTTAATTTGATGAAATTCCTCTTCTAATAAATAAATCCCCTCAATTTTGGCCTTAAATAACCAAGGACCAACATCAAAATAATGCTCATTGGGAAAAGGAGATTCTTCCAATAAAATAGTCTTAAATTCTTTGGTTTGAACCAATATTTTCTGAAGCAAATCAAAGCGATTGGTAAACCTCATTTGATTGGCATAGTGAATGCCCATTGGCGACAAACAGCGAGATTCTATTAGTTCTTTTACCTGGTTAAAACCAAGTTTGTTCTCAATATTCTTTGGATATGGCAAAATGCGTTAGTTTAATACTAATAAAATTACTTTTGTTTGGGCGCTATTAAAATCCCTCTTGATTTAGACTCCTTGGCATTTAATAATTCAATGACATTTTGATAAACAGAATCCAATTCATAAGGAACACACAAATAATAATCATAGCTTTTTTCAAAATCCTCCTTCTTGATTTGGTACTTCTCAAAAATAAATGAATCATAACCTGCACTCATACTTTTTAAAGTGTCTAAGCTCAAATTACTAGCATTCAACCCTGCCTCAGCAATATGCATATCAACAATGATTTCGGCCATTTGGTTTTTTGTTAATAAATTCTTTGGCCTAGAAACGGTGTTTAAACTGTCATTCTTGCAAGAAAGTATTAGCACAAACAAGGATAAAATCAGATATTTGTAAACTATTTTTATATTCATGATTGGTGCAAATATTCAAAAAATAAATCAAGAAATTGGCTCTAATGTTAGATTAATTGCTGTAAGTAAAACAAAACCAGTAGAAGCCTTACTAGAAGCCTATCAAGCCGGACAAAAATTATTTGGCGAAAACAAAGTTCAGGAGCTTGTAGTTAAGTATGAATCATTGCCAAAAGACATTGAATGGCATTTTATTGGCCACTTGCAATCCAACAAGGTTAAATACATTGCCCCTTTTGTTGGCCTAATACATTCAGTTGATAGCCTTAAACTTTTACAAACAATAAACAAAGAAGGACAAAAAATTAATAGGATAATTCCTTGTTTGCTTCAAATTTTTATTGCAAGTGAAGAAACTAAGTTCGGTTTGAACCAAAATGAATTATCAGAAATTTTAGAAGAATGGAAAAAAGGTAATTTAGCCAATGTAGAAATAAAAGGCCTAATGGGTATGGCTAGCAATGTGGATGATGCCAATCAAATTGAAAAGGAATTTACAACTCTTAAAATTTTGTTTGATGAAACCAAGGCGAAATACTTCTCAGAAATGGATAACTTTAATGAGCTATCTATGGGTATGAGCGGCGATTATCCAATTGCCATAAAAGCAGGTTCTACATTGGTAAGAGTAGGAAGTTCCATTTTCGGTTCCCGATACTAGTATTCAATATTTTTTCTAACTTCAGTAAAAATCACTGATATGGAAAAGAAAAAATGTCAATTTTGCGAACAAATTATTCAGGGCCGACAAGATAAAAAATTCTGCGACGATCAATGCAGAAGCGGGTTTAATAATAAAATATACAGCGAAAATAACCGGCAAATGAAACATGTGAATGCCGTCTTAAAAAAGAATAGAAAAATCTTAGAAAGCCTCTATTTCGAGAAAAAAACATCCCCAAAAACAGTATTTGAAAAAAAAATACAAGAATTAGGATTTGTTTTAAACTTCCACACACACATTGAACAGCTTGATGATGGTGAAACCTGCATTTGTTGCTATGAATATGGCTATGTTCCAACCAGCAATGGGGTACTTGCTGTAATTAAAGTGAAGTAACCTACCTTTGATAAATGATTGAAATAGGTAAAAATACCACACTAACGGCAAACCGCAATGCCGCAGCAGGAATGTACTTGGCAGATTTGAAAGGAAATGAAGTGTTACTCCCCAATAAATTTGTTCCAAAATCATTGAAGGTTGGAGAAATATTAGAAGTATTTATTTACAAAGATTCTGAGGACAGATTAGTGGCTACCACATTGGTGCCTTTGATTGAACTAGGCGGCTTTGCAAAACTTAAAGTGAACCAAGTTAATGCTTTTGGTGCTTTCTTAGATTGGGGAATGGAAAAGGACTTATTGGTTCCAATTAAAGAACAATCAGAAAAAATGGAGGAAGGTAAAGAATACCTAATAGCCATGTATGTGGATGAACTTACTGAAAGACTGGTTGGGTCGAGCAAAATAAAAAAGTTTCTATCCAATGAAAAAAATAATTTAAAAGAAGGACAAATGGTTGATGCAACCATTTTTGAGGATACACCCCTTGGCTACTTGGCAATTGTTGAAGGAAAGCACAAGGGATTAATCTATCACAATGAAGTATTTGAACAACTTTATAAAGGAAATACATACCAAGCCTATATTAAAAAGATAAAGGACAATGGTGAAATTGATTTAAGCATTCAGAAAATTGGGTTCAAACATGTAGATGACCAAACCGAGGTTATTTATAATATGTTGAGGAAAAATAAAGGCTATTTAAACCTGTCGGATAGTAGCTCTTCAGAAGAAATTCAGGCAAGATTGAAAATGAGTAAAAAAGTTTTCAAAAAAGCCATTGGCATGTTATATAAAATGAAAAAAATTAGCATTGAAGACAATGGCATTTATTTAATAGAAAAAATCTAAGTTAATTCACAAAGAATTATTATTGAGACCTCAATAAAATCCAAATCAAGGTACCCCAATTTTTGCTTTAGCAGTAATTACTGTAGCTGAGTCGGGTGCAAATTCAGCCCAATATTTAAACCTATTTCTTTGTAAGCACACAGAAAGTGAAAAACTGAAGGAAGCTTTATTAAATATTACCTAAAAGAGATTTCTTTACTCTCCACAAATACCTATTTTTGTAGTCTAAAAAAACCGCCCGGCACTCCACCGGGCTAAACTGTTTTATGAAGTTAAAAGATATTTTTGACCTATACCTTTCCTCAGAAGAATTTTTGGTGTTTAATAATGCCATCGATAATAAAGATAACAAGGTAATTCACATAAATGGATTAATAGGCTCCTCATGCCCGATGTTAGCCGCTTTAATATACGAGCAAAAAAACTGCCCTCAACTAATTATTTGTAGCTCCATTGATGAAGCCAAATACTTTGTTTCGGATATCGAGAATTTAGTCCCCGGTAAAACAATTAATTACCTCCCTTCCTCTTATAAAAGAAGCTTTCAACCAGAAACAATAGACAACCAATTGGTTTTAGAAAGAGCAGAAGTTTTAAATAGGTTGAACCAAAAATTCTCTAAATCGGAATGGGTAATTACCACCGCTGAGGCAATGTGTGAATGGGTAATGAGTGAAAGCGATTTGAACCAAAACACCTATGAGCTGAAAGTAGGCGATGCGTTTGATTTGGAGTTCTTCATGGAATTTTTAACTGAACACCATTTTGAAAGAACAGATTTTGTTTATGAAGCTGGGCAATTTAGCATCAGAGGCGGAATTGTAGATGTTTTCTCTTTTAGCAATGAAAAGCCTTATCGCATAGAATTAAACGGCGATCAAATTGAAGGCATTAGAATATTTGAACCCTTTGACCAATTATCCATTAGGAAAGTAGATCGCTTTTTTATCATTCCCAATGTGCAAAAGGAAATTCAAAAACGACAAAGACTTTTTGATTACTTGCCTAACGAAACAATTATTTGGACTCAAGATATTTCATTGTGTAAAGACCAAATTAACAGAGGACTCGAAAAAGCGCTTAAGTTCAACATCGATCAGCACACAGAAAAAGAATTAAAATTTGAAGGAATAGAAAATACTTGGCTTGATTCCAAACAATGGATGAAAGGAATTAATTCATTCAATATGATTGAATTTGGAAACCGTAAAAATAACAAGGCAAATATTACCATTGATTTTTCAACTAGCCCACAACCTGTATTTCATAAAAACTTTAAGATGTTAATAGACAACTTAAAAGACAATATGGCTAAGGGTTATCAAAACTTCATTTTTAGCGAAAGTAGCAGACAAATTGAAAGGCTGTATACCATATTTGAAGACTTGGATAAGGAGGTTAAATTTGAACCAATATATCATGGACTTTCAAGTGGATATATTGACCACCAATTAAAATGTGCTTACTATACCGAACACCAAATTTTTGATCGATTCTACAAAGGAAAGGTTAAAAGTGGCTATAGCGGCAGCAAACTTATTACACTAAAAGAACTCAGAGAATTAAGACCTGGTGACTATGTAACGCATATAGATCATGGCATTGGTAAATTTGCTGGCCTAGAAAAACTAGAGATCAACGGGCAACTGCAAGAGGCCGTGCGCTTGGTTTACAGAGACAATGATTTACTTTATGTTAGCATTAATTCATTACACAAAATATCAAAGTATGTGGGTAAAGAAGGCAGCGTACCCAGGATGAATAAACTTGGAAGCGATGCTTGGGATAAGCTAAAAAGCAATACTAAAAAGAAAGTAAAAGACATTGCACGAGATTTAATTAAACTGTATGCAAAACGGAAAGGAATGGAAGGCTTTGCATTTTCACCCGATAATTACCTGCAAGTTGAGCTAGAAGCCTCCTTTATGTATGAAGATACGCCCGATCAAAGTAAGGCAACCCATGATGTGAAAAAGGACATGGAAAACCCCCATCCTATGGACCGTTTAATATGTGGAGATGTGGGTTTTGGCAAAACTGAAATTGCCATCAGAGCTGCATTCAAAGCAATTTGCGATAGCAAACAAGTGGCCATTTTAGTTCCCACTACTATCCTTGCCAATCAACATTACAGAACTTTTAAAGAGAGACTCAAAGATTTCCCATGTAACATTGATTACATCAATAGGTTTAAATCGGCTGCTGAACAAAAGGCAGTACTTAAAAAATTAGCTGAAGGTAAACTAGATTTAGTAATTGGCACGCATCGTTTGTTAAGTAAAGACACAAAATTCAAAGACCTTGGATTATTAATTATTGATGAAGAGCAAAAATTTGGGGTAGCGGCTAAAGAAAAATTGAAGGCCTTTAAAAACAATGTTGATACCTTAACACTCACAGCTACTCCTATCCCTAGAACTTTACATTTTTCACTCATGGGTGCCAGAGATCTTTCCATCATCAATACTCCACCGGCCAATAGGCAGCCTGTTGAAACTACCATGTACAATTATTCCGATGAGATCATTCAAGAGGCAATCATGAATGAAGTGGAAAGAGGTGGCCAAGTATTTTTTGTTCACCATAGGGTGAAAGATATTTACGACATTGGACTGCACATTGAATCCATTTGCCCTGGGGTAAAAGTTGCTATTGCACATGGTCAATTGGAAGGTGACCACCTTGAAGATGTGATGATGCGTTTTATTGAGGGAGAATATGATGTATTGGTGGCTACAACAATTATTGAAGCAGGCTTAGATATTTCAAATGCAAACACAATCATTATAAACAATGCACATATGTTTGGCTTGAGTGATTTGCACCAAATGAGAGGAAGAGTTGGTAGAAGCAACAAAAAAGCTTTTTGCACACTCCTTGTTCCGCATATGGCAAACCTAAGCACAGATGCAAGAAAAAGACTACAAGCTATAGAAGAATTTAGTGACTTGGGCAGCGGCTTCAATATTGCCATGAGAGACTTAGATATAAGAGGAGCAGGAAACCTTTTAGGTGGAGAGCAAAGCGGCTTTATTGCTGAAATAGGATTTGAGATGTACCACAAGATTCTTGATGAAGCTATTCACGAACTGAAAGAAGATGAATTTGCAGATTTATTTAAAGACGAAAAAAACATCAATCACATTGAGTCTAAAGATTGCAACCTAGAAACTGATTTGGAAGCATTGATTCCTGATGCGTATGTTAGAAATATAGGTGAAAGATTGAACCTATATAATGCCTTATCTTCACTAAGTACCGATAAAGAATTAGGTGATTTTAAATTACAATTGGAAGATAGATTTGGCAAAGTACCCAATGAAGTGCTCGACTTAATTGCACTGATTCAATTGAGGGAGATAGGAAAAAAACTAGGTTTTGAAAAGTTGATTTTAAAAAGAAAGCAATTGTTGGCCTATTTTCCAGCAGAGCAAAAACAACACTATTATCAATCAGAAGTTTTTACAGGTATATTAAACTATGTACAACAACATCCAAAAAAATGCAAGTTGAAACAAAGTAACCAAAATCTTATATTAATGATATTTGAAATCAATACCATTAAACAGGCAATTCATTACTTTGAAGAATTACAAAATCTTACTTCTTCACTCGACCATGTCGGTCATATTTAAGTTTATATTCTTTATCTTGATTCTCAAAACTGGCGCAGCGCTTAGCTTTGCAAGCACCAACACTTAATACAAGCAGAATCAACAATAGTTTATATAATTTTCTTGAATCCATTTTGTTCTAATCAATTTTATGAAACTTCTTAGCATAAAAAAGGTCCCACGAAGGGACCTTTTTTATTTTCAAATAAAACTTTCTAAGAAAGAATTATTTAGCAGCTTTTTTAGGTGCAGCTTTCTTAGTTGCAGCTTTCTTAGGTGCAGCCTTCTTAGCAGCAGCCTTCTTAGGAGCAGCTTTTTTAGTTGCAGCCTTTTTAGGAGCAGCTTTCTTAGTTGCAGCTTTCTTAACAGCAGCTTTCTTAGGAGCAGCTTTCTTAGCAGCAGCTTTCTTAGGAGCAGCTTTCTTAGCAGCAGCTTTTTTAGGAGCAGCCTTCTTTGTTGCAGCTTTCTTAGTAGCCGCTTTCTTTACTGGTCCTTTTGAAGGAGCAGCAGCTTTTTTAGTTTTTTTGGTCGTTGCCATGTTTATAAAAATTTGATTGATTACGAAAACAAAGTTAAAAGTGTATTTAATATTTTCAAGTACCTGCTGTAAATCAATGCAAAAAAATTAGCACTTATGAATGTTGATAACTGATGTCAACACGCTAAAGTAATTGATTTTACTATTATCTTCAGCTATCATAATTCCTTTAACAATGTGATTAAATACTTTGATTTTTTTTATCATCCTTCATTCACTCAAAAACATTTTTTTGTTTTTATTTGTTATTATTTTTAAAATTATAAAAACATAAACAGCTCGCACAACCATATTTTACGATAGCTACAAGGTATTCATGTTTTAAAATATAAGCTAAATCAAAAGTAAAATTCAAAAGTACACATGAAAACTATTCTTACATGTTTAAATAAAAATTTGACTTATAAAATCCAAAATCAGTATATTTTTTTGTACAGTTTCGCATAAAAATTAACAAGTGTCATTATAAATTTTGAAAAAAATTAATGCATAGATATTTTTTTCTTTTAAGTATGAACCTTACCTTTAAACCAAACATGAAAATATCCCCATTCAAAATAAAATGAAAGCAGAAATTATAACCATAGGTGATGAATTATTGTTAGGTCAAGTAATCGATACTAATTCATCTTGGCTCGGACAGTATTTAAATAAATTAGGAATAGGTGTTCATTTCAAATCAACTATAAGCGATAGCCGGGAAGCCATTACCAATGCCCTTCTTGAGGCTAGGCATAGAAGTGATGTCATTATTATTACTGGCGGACTTGGACCTACCAAAGATGATATTACCAAGATAACCATGGCAGATTTTTTTAATACAGAACTAGTTTTAAACCAACAAGTACTTGATTGGGTTCAATCTATTTTTACCAAAAGAAATTTACCTTTGATTGATTCTAATAATCAACAAGCAATGGTTCCTAAAAATTGTGAAGTTTTATGGAACAAAAATGGAACAGCACCTGGTATGTGGTTTTATGAAAATGGTAAAGCTTTTATAAGTTTGCCAGGCGTGCCTTTTGAAATGAAAACTATTTTTGAAGAAGAGGCTATACCTAAATTAAAATCCCATTTTAACTTTCCTGCTATCCTTCATAGAACCATTCAAACAATAGGAATTGGAGAAAGCTTCGTAGCTAATAAAATTATTTATATAGAAGAAACGCTTCCTAAACACATTAAACTTGCCTACCTTCCAAGTATAGGTTCTGTGCGCCTCCGATTCAGCGCTTACGGTGAATACATGGATATGCTTAATAAAGAACTCATCCCAATTATACATGAGCTTTATAATACCATTGGAGAATATATTTATGGCGAGGGCGATGATTCCATTTCGGAAGTTGTTGGAAAACTATTGAGAAACAAAAATGCTACCTTAAGCACAGCTGAAAGTTGTACTAGCGGATTTCTTGCTCAAATGATAACTTCCATCCCCGGCAGTTCAGACTATTTTATTGGTAGTATTGTGAGTTATGCCAATAGAATAAAAATGGATGAGCTAAATGTTCCTGCCGAAATTATTAATACAGTTGGTGCGGTTAGTGAAGAATGCGTAATAGCCATGGCCCAAAATTTGAAAGCTAAATTTAAAACTACCTATGCAATTGCAACAAGCGGTATAGCCGGACCCGGAGGTGGGTCAGAACTAAAACCAGTTGGTACAGTTTGGATTGCCTTAGCTTCGCCTAATGGCACCGTTGCCAAAAAATATAATATGGGAGATAACCGCGAAAGAACAATTTTAAGAACGTCGCTAACCTCATTAGATATTTTAAGAAAAGAATTATTAATGAGTAATTAATATTATTAAATTGAACTTTAAACTAACCTCACAATTTATACCTACAGGAGACCAACCTCTAGCTATAAAAAGCTTAACAGAAGGTGTCCTCAGAGGAGATAGGGCTCAAGTATTACTTGGAGTAACTGGTTCTGGGAAAACCTTTACTATGGCCAATGTTATTGCTCAAGTGCAAAAACCAACTTTAATTGTTAGTCATAACAAAACTTTGGTAGCGCAACTATATGGAGAATTCCAACAATTTTTTCCGCAAAACTCTATAGAATACTTTGTATCCTATTACGACTATTACCAACCTGAAGCATTTATCCCTTCTAGCAATACTTATATTGAAAAAGATTTAGCTATCAATCAGGAGATTGAAAAACTTCGCTTAAAAACAATTTCATCGTTGTTAAGTGGCCGAAGAGATGTTATTGTCTTAGCTTCTGTGAGCTGTATCTATGGTGCAGGTAATCCTACCGACTATGAAAATAGCATCATCCGTTTAAGCGTTGGAGCCAAGCTTTCTAGAAATACTTTATTGTATGCATTGGTAGATTCACTTTATAGCCGAACAACAGCAGATTTTCAAAGGGGCAACTTCAGAGTTAAAGGAGATATTGTAGATGTATTTCCTGCTTATGCCGATACCGCTTTTAGAATTTCCTTCTTTGGCGATGAGGTAGAAGAGCTAATTATAATTGACCCTATTAGTGGAAAAAAGCAAGAGTCGGCCAGCCACATTGCAATATTCCCAGCCAACATTTATGTGACCCCAAAAGAACAATTGCAAGAAGCCATTCATGCCATACAAGACGACCTCATTTTACAACTGGATTATTTTAAATCTATAGGCAAACACCTTGAAGCAAAAAGACTAGAGGAGCGAACCAATTTTGATTTGGAAATGATCCGCGAACTAGGTTATTGTAGTGGTATAGAAAATTACAGTAGGTACCTTGATAAAAGAAAAGCAGGTGACCGACCCTTTTGTTTAATAGATTATTTTCCAGAAGATTTCTTATTAATTGTTGATGAAAGTCATGCCACCATGCCTCAAGTTAGAGCCATGTATGGTGGGGATAGAAGTAGAAAAGAAAATTTAGTTGAATATGGATTTAGGTTACCTTCTGCCATGGACAACCGCCCCTTAAAATTCAATGAATTTGAAAAGTTAATTCCACAAACAATTTTTGTAAGTGCCACCCCTGCCGATTATGAAGTAAGAGAGGCCGAAGGAATTGTAGTAGAACAAATCATTAGGCCAACTGGTTTACTAGACCCAACTATTGAGGTAAGGCCTTGCCTGAACCAAGTAGATGATTTATTGGAGGAAATTGATGAAAGAATAAAAATGGGCGACCGTGTTTTAATTACTACTTTAACAAAAAGGATGGCCGAAGAATTGAGTAAATACATGACCAAGCTAAACGTTAAATGTAGGTATATACACAGTGAAGTAAAAACCATTGATAGGGTTGAAATATTAAGAGATTTAAGACTTGGGAAATTTGATGTATTAATTGGTGTTAATCTATTGAGAGAGGGCCTAGACCTACCAGAAGTAAGCCTTGTAGCAATTATGGATGCAGACAAAGAAGGTTTCCTTAGAAATGAAAGATCACTTACGCAAACAATGGGAAGGGCGGCAAGAAATGAAAGAGGAAAGGTAATTATGTATGCAGATAGAATTACAGATAGCATGCAAAAAACCATTGACGAAAATATCAGAAAGAGAGAAATTCAAATTGCCTATAATACCAAACATGGCATTACTCCTACCACTGTTAAAAAGAGTATTCAAGAAATCATGCAACAAACCAGTGTGGCAGATTCTCAAATATTAAAAGCTGTTCCTACTCCTTACATAGAAAATGAAATGATAAGTATTGCTGCTGACCCAATTTACCAAAACATGAATGAAGCCCAACTCAATAAATTAATTGAAGAAACTAAAAGTAGAATGAACAAAGCTTCTAAAAATATGGATTTCTTTGAAGCAGCTAGATTAAGAGATGAAATGTTTGCATTACAAGCAAAAGTAGAAAATATAAAATCATAAAAATTTACTAAGCATGTCTAGATTTACAGATCTCCAAAAAAAATTTAAGTTTGATCGCTACACAGGTTTCGGTGCTGGTGCCAATAACCAAGGCGATAGACTGCTTAAAAGAGATGGAACTTTTAATGTTCTAAGAACTGGTCAAAGTTTCATTGAAAGAATTAGCCCTTTTCACCAACTCATCACCATGTCGTGGGGGAATTTTATAATGCTGGCATTGTCTCTTTTTACCGTTTTGAACCTAATTTTCACTAGCTTATATTACCTAATTGGCCTTGAAGATTTAACAGGTTTGGTTCAAAAAGAAAATACAAGTTTATTTATAGAAGTATTCTCCTTTAGTGCTCAAACTTTAACTACTGTTGGCTATGGAAGAGTAAATCCCATTAACGATTGTGCTAGCTTATTAGCTTCACTAGAAGCCTTGCTAGGTTTGATGAGTTTTGCTTTATTAACCGGTGTTTTATATGGAAGATTTTCTAGGCCTAATGCCAAGCTATTATTCAGCGAGAACGCAATAATTTCTCCTTTTCAAGAAAAAACCGCATTGATGTTCCGCATTGCAAATCAAAGAAAAAACCAATTAATAGAATGTGAGGCCAATGTGCTTTTTAATTACCACGACAAAGAAACAGGCAATAGGAGATTTATTAATATTGATTTAGAATATGCCAAGATAAACGCGCTCTCACTTAGCTGGACCATTGTGCATCCTATAGATGAGAAAAGTCCCATGTTTGGACTTTCAATAAATGAACTCAAAGAAATGAGTCCTGAAGTTATTTTGATGTTTAAAGCCTTTGATGATACTTACGCCCAGATTATCCATACAAGACATAGCTATAACTTCAATGAAATAATTTGGGGTGCAAAATTTGTTCCTATGTACAAGAGATCAGAAAATGGAAAAGCAACTGAATTGGAGTTAAATAAAATTGGGCAAATCCAGCTCGTAGATTTGCCCAATTCTTTATAAGTATTCGGTTCGAACCTAATTTAGGAATTGAACCTTAAATTTACCTTCAGTGATAAGAACAGATGTTACGTTTTCTTCTAATTGAAGTGTGCCAGAAAACGTTCCACTTACAAATTGATCTTTTGCCAAACTAAATTTATCAAATTTAATGTTTAATCCACTACTAGCAGATGCAGGCGTTGCAGTACTTTTAAATATAAACAAACCTTGGTTTTTATATTCACAGGTATTAACAAAATCATTCTCGTCTAATTGATAAGTCAAGCCATCCACCCAACCTGGTGCCTTGTACTTTAATGCAAATGTGATTGTAGGAAATTCCTTTTCACCTTTGGCTCCAATTAAAAAAATCTCTTGGGCATTATTAGGATCGTCCTTAACTAAATTCATTGATTTAAAATCTGTAAGAACACCATTAACTTTGCACGTGATATAATAGGTTGGTGTAGTAGTGCCACCTCCATTATTATTGCCCCCACCTGTTGTGGGACTTTCCGTTTTACTGCATGAAGAAATAGCCAGAATAGCTAGAGAAAAAATGAACAATTTAAATTCTTTCATAAGTTTTTAAAATAGGACCTATTTATTTGGTTCACAAATGTCAATTAAAAAAATCAATAAAAAAAGCCCATCAATTAAATTAATGGGCTTTATAGTATTTACTTATAGTCACTTAATCGAAACGATGTGCCGTTTTCTTGAGCTCTTCGGGAGATAAGCTTTTAAAATAATCATAGGTAATTCTTAACCCTTCTTCCCTACTAACTTTTGGCTCCCAACCTAAAATTGCTTTTGCTTTGCTTATGTCTGGCTTTCTTTGTTTAGGATCATCTGTAGGTAATGGTTTTGATACCAACTTCTGATTTGTGCCCGTTAATTTAATAATCTCTTCACCAAACTCTCTGATAGAAATTTCATCAGGGTTACCAATATTTACTGGTTGGGCATAATCACTTAATAACAATCTATAAATACCCTCAACCAAATCACTCACATAACAAAAACTCCTAGTTTGACTGCCATCACCAAACATGGTTAAATCTTCACCACGCAAAGCTTGTCCAATAAAAGCTGGCAATACCCTCCCATCATTTAAACGCATTCTTGGCCCATAAGTATTAAATATCCTTACAATTCTTGTTTCTAATCCATGAAAAGTATGGTAAGCCATTGTCATTGCTTCTTGAAACCTTTTGGCTTCATCATAAACACCTCTTGGCCCAACAGGATTAACATTACCCCAATACTCTTCAGTTTGCGGATGCACCATAGGATCTCCATAAATTTCACTGGTAGATGCTATAAGTACTCGTGCATTTTTAACCCTAGCTAATCCCAAGCAATTATGAATTCCTAATGAACCCACTTTTAAAGTTTGAATTGGGATTTTTAAATAATCAATTGGACTAGCAGGTGAAGCAAAATGCAATATATAATCTATGTCGCCTGGTACGTGAATAAACTTACTTACATCATTGTGGTAGAATTCAAATTCTTTTACTTTAAACAGGTGTTCTATGTTCTTCAAATCACCTGTAATAAGGTTATCCATGCCTACAACATCATATCCTTCTGCTAGGAAGCGATCACATAAATGGGAACCCAAAAAACCAGCGGCTCCTGTAATCAATACTCTTTTATTTGCCATGTTTACTTACTTGTGTTTATACCTATGCAATAATAATCAAAACCCTGCTCTTTCATCTCTTCTAAATCATAGATATTTCTGCCATCAAAAATCACTTTCTGTTTCATGAGCTTTCCCATTACCTTAAAATTAGGGGTTCTAAACTCTGGCCACTCAGTTACAATTAATAAAGCATCAGCATCAATCAATGCATCGTTAGGATCTTTACAGTACTCAATAGTTTCACCTAAATCCTTTTTAGCTTCATGCATAGCCACTGGATCATAAGCTTTAACATTGGCTCCAGCACGCAATAACTTTTCAATTATTACTAAAGATGGTGCTTCGCGCATATCGTCTGTTTTAGGCTTAAATGACAAACCCCACATGGCAAACGATTTACCTTTTAAATCACCCTTAAAATGCATGCTGATTTTACCAAATAAAACACCCTTTTGATCTTCATTCACATCCTCTACTGCTTGCAAAATCCTCATGTTATGTCCATTCTCACTGGCAGTTCTAATCAGGGCTTTCACATCTTTTGGAAAGCATGATCCACCATAACCAATTCCAGGATAAATAAATCTATTACCAATTCTTGGATCACTTCCAATTCCTTTGCGAACCATATTTACATCTGCTCCCATTATTTCACATAAATTAGCTATGTCGTTCATAAAACTAATTTTTGTTGCAAGCATTGAGTTAGCTGCATATTTGGTCATTTCGGCACTGGGTACATCCATAAATATAATTGGATGACCATTTAGCAAAAATGGCTTATACAATTTACGCATGATATCCTCTGCGGCCTTTGTTTCAATTCCAACCACAATTCTATCTGGTTTCAGGAAATCGTCTATTGCTGCTCCTTCTTTTAAAAACTCAGGATTTGAAGCAACATCAAATGCGATTTCAACATTTCTTTTTGCTAATTCACCCTGAACCGCAACTCTTACCTTTTGCGCAGTTCCAACTGGCACGGTGCTCTTAGTTACCACTACAATATGATCAGTTATATGAATACCAATTTCTTTGGCTACACCAATTACATATTTTAAGTCTGCTGAACCATCTTCACCGGGAGGCGTACCTACCGCAATAAAAGCAACATCTGCTTCTGGTAAATTCTCTCCTAAGTTAGTTGAAAACTGCAACCTGCCCTTTTCAAAATTTCTTATCACCATTTCTTCCAAACCAGGCTCATAAATAGGCATTATTCCTTTTTTGAGGTTTTCAATTTTCTTTGCATCAACATCTATACATACAACATCAATTCCAACCTCAGCAAAGCATGTTCCTGTTACCAATCCAACATAACCTGTTCCAATTACAACGATTTTCATTTTCTTTATTTTTTATTTTCTTTGATAAAACCAATTGTGCTAATTATTTGACTTAATATACAACAATAATTGTAGCCCAACTTCTTCAACACCTGAGCGAAAATATAAAATCAATATGTATTTAATTAGTCCTTATTTCAATAACTATATTTTTTTTTAGAATCCAATCGAAAATAACCATATTTGTTAAAGCATGAATATACGCAAACACATGATTTTCTGTGCAATAGTTGTTTTTTATTTCCCATTTCAATCAAGTGGGCAAGACAAATATATGTTTGGAAATAAGATATTCAACCTACAATTCCTATATAATTATTGCATTCCCAGCCAAGATTTAGCCAAATCGTTCGGCAATTATAGTACTATTGGTTTTGGAGGAATGTTTAAAACCAAAAACAATTGGGTAGTAAGCGGAGAAGTTAACTACCTGTTTTCCAAAAATGTTAAAGAGTATGATCTATTTAATAACATGGTTTCAAGTGGAGGCTACCTTGGAACTACAGGAGGATCGCCAGGAAATTACTTGGTTAACTTAAGAGGAGTTTCTGGCTTTGTTAGGGCTGGCCGATTATTTGCTTTTAACAAAAGAAACATGAATTCAGGTATATTGGTAAAAGCCGGATTGGGTTATATCCAACACCACATTAATATTTTTACACACGATGGCAATATCCCACAAATAGATATTGATTATGCCAAAGGATATGATAGATATACTACCGGCTTTGCCATAAATGAGTTCATTGGGTATTCATACCAAAGTGCCAATAGGTTAATCAATGTATATGTTGGCGTTGATTTAATGCAAGCAAAAACATATAACAGAAGACAATACAATTACGACCAAATGGCCTTTGATACTGGCTCAAAAAAAGATTTTGCCACCACATTTAGATTAGGTTGGATGATTCCAATTTACCTAAACACCAAAGATGAAAATGAATTCCATTTCAGATAGAATTATCATCTCAATTGGGTATTATCTTTATATCATAGGAAGTAATTTTTTTTTCCTCTTAACTTATTTCTTATCCCCTTTCTTTGAGCGTGCAAAATTGCTCGCTAATGGGCAAAAAAATTTACTTAAAAATATCCAAGATAACGAGGCAAAATTTACTCAAAAATCCATTTGGTTTCACGTTTCTTCTTTAGGTGAATTTGAACAAGCCCGACCAGTAATAGAATCTTTAAAAGTTAAATTCAATAACCACAGAATTGTAGTTACATTTTTTTCGCCAAGTGGATACAATCAAAAGAAAAACGACCCTTTGTGCGATGCTGTTTATTACCTTCCTTTTGAAAGTAAAAAAAATGCAAAATTACTGATTAACGCCATCCGCCCTGCTATGGCATTTTGGGTTAAGTATGATTTTTGGTTTTGTTATTTGAATGAATTAAACAAACAAGGAATTCCTATTTTTTTAATTGCCGCTCAATTCCGTCATACTCAAATATTTTTTAAACCTTATGGCAAATTTAAAAGAGAATTGCTGAACCTATTCTCACTAATATTTTGCCAAAATCAACAATCAATTGACCTGTTAAACAGCATTCACATTCATCAACACATACTCTCTGGCGATAACAGATTTGACAGAGTACACCATATCAGTAACCTTCAAGAGGA